>VXRI01000294.1 GCA_009838595.1 Chloroflexota bacterium
GTTTCGCACCGAAATGATGGACGGCTTCGCCCAAATCGAGCGCGGCGAGTTTGTGAGTTACCCAATCGACGAAATCAAGCGGAGACTGCGGAGACTGCGCCTTGACGAGTGAGCACATATCTCGTCTGATTCTATCTCAAGAACTGACCGCAGCCATAAACCGACACGGCATACTGGCGTGGTGCGTACTTTTCGAGATACTGTTCGACCCAGAGCCTGACGACGAGTTTAAGCACTATATGCCGAGCATTGATGTCGTTATCTTCTCGGATGGCGAATGGATTGCCAGCTACAGACTGCTCGACAACGGTGATGTCTTGGTATCGAACCTAGCACAAGACACATATCCATAACAGCGCCGACACCGGCCGGCAAAACGAAGACTACATCATGCTCGACTAGGCAGGCATATGTATCATCGTAGGCGTTCAGGCAGCGACTTTCCTGTACACTTTGCACCTCATGGACGCCATGCAAAAGGAATTTAGCGAAGTCAAAGAACGCTTAGCGCGACTTAAGGGCATCATCATCGGTAGGCAGGAAATCAGCAACGGCGCACTGATTCAGACCAGCAACGACTAGCCGTGTTCATGCTTGTACAAATTACCTTACTGACGCTTTAGCATGGTAGAGGGAAATCAAAAGCATTTCCGAAATCGCTGCAATTCGCCAATAGGAAGATGAACGGCTCGCCCACCGGGGGAACTTTCACGCCTCCCTTTTCCCACAAGGGCGGTAATCTCAAAGAGTGTGTAAACATAGGTCAGACGGAATAACCTTCCTCTGAACAAAGCGGGCTTAAGGTCCCAATAGAGGAGGCACGCCGTACCTTCCCAGACGGTAGTCAGATTCACCGTGGCATAGACGATTGACGGCATGGTCTATACCCCTCACACCCCTAATGGCCACACCAGCACTATCAGCGGCGTGGCTACGGATACTATTATGATGTCCAGTGGTAAGCCCATTCGCCAGTAGTCGCCGAATCGGTAGCCGCCGGGGCCCATCACTATCGTGTTCGACTGGTGACCTATCGGCGATAGGAACGCGGACGAACCGCCTATCGCCACCGCCATCAGAAACGGGTCCGCCGCCGCTCCTATTGCCGTCGCCACGCCCAAGCCCACGGGCGCCATCAGGATTACCGCCGTCGCGTTGTTTATCCAATCCGACAACAGCATCGTGATGACCAGTATCAACATCACCATGCTCCACGCCGGCAGCGAGTCGCCCAATTCCGTTACCAACGCGGCTATTCGCAGCGCGCCGCCCGTCGTCTCCAGCGCCTCGCCCACTGGTATCATTGCGCCGAGCAGGATGATGATTGGCCAGTTAACTGCCTGATACGCTGTTTGCAGCGACAAAAAGCGGCTCACCAACAATACTACGACCGCTCCGGGTAGTGATATGTGTATAGGCAATACGCCGAATATGGTCAGCAGCAGCGCGCCGACGAACACGCTTACCGGCACTATCAGGCGACGCGGCGGCTGTCCGACTTGAAGGTCTCGCTGCGCGAGCGGCAGTACGCCGAGACCTGGCAGCGCATTCTGTATCGATTCTGTCTTGCCTTGCAAAAGCAGCACATCGCCGACTTGCAGCACGACTTGGCTGAGCCTCGACACGCGCTGAGTGCCCCTGCGCGACACGCCAAGCAAGTTGACGCCGAAGCGCGCGTGCATGTGCATGCTGCGCGCCGTGTTGCCGTCCGCCAGCCCGCTGCGCATCACCACCGCTTCGAGCAGCGTTACGTCGTCTGCTTCAACGGACTGCTCAACATCGGACCGAAGGTCGCGGAACATTTCCAGAGCGAACCCGGTATCGAGCATAAAAGCGTTCAGATCTTCCTGCGCAATCTCGATGATGAACACATCGCCCACATCGATAATCTGGTACGCTGACGGCGCGCCGTACGCCGTTCCCCTGTGTATTACACCGACTATCGCCACATCCTCGCCGGCGAGTTCTTCGAGGTCGCGCACGAGTCTGCCCGCGAATCGCGAGTTCTGCGTTACGCGCACCTCCACCATATATCCCGAGATGTCTATGGCGTCCGACAGGTTGCTTTGCGGCCGCCGAGACGGTATTAGCCGCCAGCCAACAAGCGCGATGAATACAATGCCCGCGACTGCGACCGCTGCGCCGACAGGCGTGAAGTCGAACATTCCGAACGCTTCGCCAACTGCTTCGTGTCGGAATGTGGCGATGATGATGTTCGGCGGCGTGCCGACCAGCGTTGTCAAACCGCCTAGCAGCGACGCGAACGACAGCGGCATCAGGTAGGGCGAGTATGGACGCCGCGCGGTGTTCGCCGCCCGAACCGCGAGCGGCATCAGCAGGCTGAGCGCGCCCACGTTGTTCATAAACGCGGAAAGCACGGCGACCAACCCGGACAGCGACGCTATCTGCACTGTCAGTTGCTGCCCGACGTGCGTGAACCATCGCTCCAAGACATCGATGACGCCGGAGCTTTCGAGCGTCTTGCTAAGCACAAGGACAGCGCCGACAGTTATAACCGCAGGATGTCTGAATCCACGAAATGCGTCCGCTGCCGGCACAATCTGCAAAATCGTGAGTATCAGTAGCGCGCTAAGCGCCACAATGTCATAACGCACCTTGCCTGTAACAAACAACACAAGCGACGCAAGCAGCACACCGAATACAACGATTTCATCCATATCGCGCTACATTCTACCATCCTAATGAGTTAATGCCTTAACGGAAATTAACATCGATGGACGGGATAGGCAGGATTAGGAGTTCTTCCTCCCTGAGGAGCTGAGAAGAGTAGGTAAAATAAAGTCCCCTCCCCCCAAAGGAGAGGGTTAGGATGGGGAAGGGAAATCATCAGACGCTTGTAATTCCACGACTTTCGGATTCACGTACCGTATCAAGGACGAGACGCATTCTTTCGCAGGAATGACAAATTGATCTGGCTAATGGTATTTGTAGAATCGTCTTTCATCAGGCATTTTTGCCGCATTTGCCACGAAATTATGCCTGAAATGCCAAATGCCTACCCCTGTAAATCCTTGAAGAGGTAAGGTTAGGATAAGGGGTGAACTTCGACAGCAATCCCAAATTCCATTGTCATGCCGCACATCCCCGCCTACCGTCGTTCAGAAGCAAAGCGAGGGATATTGTCGCGCGACTTGCTCCCGCGTGCGATGTGGATGCTGCGCTTGGGGATGCGAAGTTGCTTTGCCAGCAGCGCGATAACGGCGGCATTCGCCTTGCAGGATTCGGGCAGCGCTGTTACGCGCACGATTATCCGCGCAGATGCGACCTCGCCATCAACTCTGATTGCATCTCGGCTCGCAGGCGGCTGAACGCGGATTTGCAGTTCCATATCACCGAACTTGCCAGATTGCCTTGA
>VXRI01000128.1 GCA_009838595.1 Chloroflexota bacterium
CTTCTACTGACTCTGCATGTTCTGCATATTCGCACGCCTGTCAGAAGTCATAAGCTATCTGTAACCCAAGCCATGTTTCCGGCGAATACCTGAAGGTTTTGGATAGGGGAATTGCCATGTCAATCGTATTCCCGCCTTCTCATTTACTATATGGGTCAATTCTTGACGATTCACACCAATGCCATCCGTCGCTTCTGCAACGAATAGTCCTAACGGCTCCAAGCATTGCCTTTCCACGATTATGTCCGGGTGTCGAGGGTTATGCATGGGCGTTTTCGCAACCATATCACAAAGCCTATCCAGCGATATTACAGCAACGCCCGAAACCCCGCCTGCGTGAAGTCGCGGTCGTGCGCTACCGCCCAAACGCCGCCGCGCTCTCACTCCCGCGCTGGCCTGCGAACAAAACGATAATCACAGACATGCCGCCACAAGAATGGCGTAATACACACGCACCTATTTTCGCGCATACTGCCCGGCTTGCTCGCCGGCGATTTTGCCGAAGACGGCGCCCGCCATCAGCCCTGAGCCGCCGGGGTAGTTGTTGTAGAACAAGCCGCCCGTCAGCTCGCCGGCTGCGTATAGCCCCGGTATCGGCGCGTCTTCGGTGTCTATCACCTGCGTCTGCGCGTTTATCTTCAGCCCACCGAATGTGAAGGTGATGCCGCAGGTTACCGCGTAGCCCATGTATGGCGGCTCGTCGAGCGTCAGCGCCCAGTTAGACTTCGGCGGGTCGATGCCCTCGGTTCGTTTGCCGTCCAGCGCGGTCGGGTTGTAGTCGCCCGGCTGCACGGCGGCGTTGTACTCCGCGACCGTTTGCGACAACGATTCCACATCGATGCCAAGCCCGTCCGCCAGCCCCTCTATCGTGTTCGACTCTACAAGCGAAGCCTGCGGGATGAAGTACTCGTCGCGCAGCAGGTGCTTCGTCTTCTGGTCAAACAGTTGGAACGCCACGCGCTGCGACTGCGCCAAAATCTCCTTACCGTACTTGGCGTAGGTGTAGTTTCGCAAATCCGCGCCTTCGTCCACGAAACGCTTGCCTTCGACATTCACGATAAGGCCAAACGGATACGAGTGCTTTTGGAACAAGTCCGCGATGTTGCGGTCGCCGAATGCCGGCGCGTTCATATCCCACGCCACCGCATGGCAGCCGCTCCAGTGCCCGTAGGACTGCGCGCCGATGTCCAGCGCCATTCGGATGCCGTCGCCCGTGTTGAACTGCGTGCCGCGAACCTTGGCCAATTCCCAACCGGGCCCCAAGTAGCGCGTGCGCATCTCGGTGTTCGACTCGAAGCCGCCGCACGCCAGTACCACCGAGTTCGTGTCGATGTCGCGGAATCCGTTAGCGTCTCGCACGGTTAGCCCGGTGATGCCGCCGCGATTGTCGGTGTTGAGGCTGTGCGCCTTCGTGCCGTACAGCACCGGCACGCCCTTGCGCTCCAGTATCTCGAATTCTTGGTCGGTCAGCCCCTTGCCCGCGCCGACCGCCTCCACGATGAGACCGCCCCAGAAGCGCAGCTTGCCTTCGTGCCGGAACGCCTGCCTGCCGTACGCCAAAATCCAGCGCACGCCCTGCTGTTGCATCCACTTCATCGCTGGGTACGACTGCGACACCAATGCCTGCGCCAGCTCCGGGTCGGACAGCCCTTCGGTAACGCGCATCAGGTCGTCATAGAACTGCGCCTGAGTATATCTGCCGACATCGATGGTGTCGCGCTCTTCCTCCCCAATCTCCGGGATAATGCCAAGTATCTCCTCGATGCCGTCGTAGGCGAAGCGGAACAGCCCGCCCGTGAAGAATGAGTTGCCGCCGCGCAAATACTCCGGCGCACGCTCCAGCACCAGCACGGACGCGCCTTCGTCAGCAGCCGCCATCGCCGCACATAGCGCAGCATTGCCTGCGCCCGCCACTACAACATCGTATCGTTCGTTCGCAGCCATAGATATTTGTACCTCGTGCTAAATTGCCCTTCTTGTCTGTGGGACCGTTCCAACCTGTGAGGAAGGGACATATTATCGCGGCGCATTGTATCACTCTGCGTAGCGCCGTTGCATGGCGATGCCGTTGCATGGCGATGATTGATGAGGGGACTGCCGATCAACGCTCTTACCATTCCTTGACACTTATCCCTGCCCTGTGTATAAACTTTTTATAAGGATACAACGAATTGCTACTTGAGAGACGACCACAATGAGAGCCATTACCGCGTCCACAATCGTTATCGCATTTGCATTCTTGATAATAGCGTCATTCATGAGTTCCGGCATCGCGGCGTCGCAGACGGGCTGCGTGCAAGCGCTCGCTTCCGGCACGACACATAGCAGCTGGACCGACGATTGCGCGGCTCGAAACCGCCAGGACGCCTACGCTCGATACTTCACCTTCAGACTCGGCGAGCAGGCAGATGTAACCATCGCCCTTGAATCTGCCACCGACCCGTACTTATTCTTGTCCGAAGGCGACGGCGCGGATGGCTTCTTGGCGGAAAACGACGACATTGCCAAAGCAAGCCGCAACTACAACTCGCTCATCGCCATAACACTCGCCCCAGGCAACTACATCATCGAAGCGACGACATACGACAAGCTCGCCACCGGCGACTTCACGCTGACCGTAACCGGCGTGGACTTCAGCGCGCCCGCCGACTCCGACCGCGCCGCTCTAGTCGCCCTATACCACGCTACCGATGGCGACAACTGGACGTATAACACAAACTGGTTGACGGATGCGCCGTTGGATGAGTGGTATGGCGTGGATGAGAGGAACGACGGTCGTATAGTCGAAATAGAACTCGGGCGCAACCAACTCGCCGGCTCTATACCTCCCGAGTTGGGCAACCTTGAAGAGTTAGAGCGTCTTTATCTAGCCCACAATCAACTTACAGGCGAGATACCGCCGGAATTGGGCAATCTCACTAACCTGATCGAATTGGCTCTTGACCATAACCAACTCACAGGCGAAATCCCTCCGGAGTTAGGCAATCTCATTAACTTATATGGGTTGTTCCTTAACCATAACCGGCTCACAGGCGAGATACTGTCGGAATTGGGCAACCTGATTAACTTGGAAGAACTTTGGCTTGGCAATAACCAACTCACAGGACGAATTCCCTCCGAACTGAGCAACTTGACCATTCTAGAGGAGATTCGCCTCGCCGGCAACCAACTCACTGGCTGCATCCCTGACGCGCTACGCGAAGTCGGATTCGACGAAGACGACAGCGACCTCGACCAACTCGGCTTGCCTTTTTGCGAAGAGGACCAGCCAACGCCCGACCCCACGCCAGAACTTCCAGCCTGTGTTGATTCGCCTCCCAGCGACCTGACTGCCAACGGCGCCTGGAGCGCTAACTGCACCTCCGGCATAGACG
>VXRI01000320.1 GCA_009838595.1 Chloroflexota bacterium
ATCGAAGCCCATAGAGCCGAATGCGTCGCAAATCTCGCGGATCATCTGCGTGGTCGGGTGCAAGCCGCCGACGGGCGTATGCCAGCCGGGCAGCGTAACATCGATGGCATCTGCGCGGTCTTCGGCTTCGGACTTGGCGCGCGCGAGGTCGTCTTGGCGCTGCGCGAGATGCTGTTCAAGCACGGACTTGGCGCGATTGGCGGTGGCGCCAACGCTGCGGCGCTTGTCCGGGGACAGATCGCGGATGCCGCGCAGCACTTGCGTCAGCTGCCCGCGCCGTCCGAGCCAAGCGATGCGCCACGCCTCAATCTGCTCGTCCGTTTGAGCAGCGGCAAGCTCCGCAAGAGCCGAATATTGTGATTATTCAACCTGACTAACTCTGGGATTTTCGGGCATGCTGCTACCTTTCAATGAGTGGTGTAATGGGAATTTGTGATGGCGTCAATTATAGGTATCCGTTCTGAAAGCGGTCAAGGAAGAAGGGCGTGGGGAGAGACTGACCTGGAATATGAATAGACAGGATGGACAGGATTCATGCGATTGCCTGCTTCCATATAATGTGCGATTTGACGAATTGATGTACACTAGACAGTGATCCGTAACGGCAAGGATACACGGGACAATGCGACAATCGGAAAGGAGCGCAGATGACATCGGAACACACCCACTCCAACGGACATACCCACTCTCACGCGACGGGGCAGATGGCGGCGGCGGCGGCAAGTTGGCTCGACAGCCTCTCCGCTGAGCAGCGGGACAAGGCGACTTACGAGTATATGGACGGCGAGCGCGTCTTCTGGTACTACCCGCCACTGAACAGGCACGGCTTGCCACTGCGCGACATGGACGACAACCAGCGCAAGCTTGCGTACTCCATCATGGAGAGCGGTTTGACCGAGCGCGCGTATAAACAGGCGGCGCAGATTATCGACCTCGAAACCACGCTCGGCAAGGTCGAGAAGGATGCCGGCATCGTCAGCTTCCGGCGCGACCCTGAACTCTATTACTTCACCGTGTTCGGCGACCCGCGCGATTCCGAGAACCCATGGGCATGGCGCGTAGAGGGGCACCATGTTTCCCTGCACTATAGCATCTGGGGCGACAAGGTCATCTCCACCACGCCGTTCTTCTTCGGCTCAAATCCGGCAGAGGTGTTGGCAGGCCCCGATCAGGGTAAGCGCATCCTGGGCGATAGGGAAGATCTCGCACTGGAGCTTATCAACGGGCTGAGCTCCGAGCAGGAACGCCGCGCGGTCATATACGCCGAAGCGCCGTATGACATCCTGACATACAACTCGTCCCGCGCCTTATTCCCGCAGCAAGAGGGATTGCCCGGCTCTCAGATGAACGGCGCGCAGCGCGAGATGATGATGTCCATCATCAGCGAGTATGTGTCCACCGTGCGAGACGATGTGGCGCAGGACAAGATGTCCGCGATACGCGAGCAAGGCTTGGACGACTTCTACTTCGCTTGGGGTGGGGGCAAAGAGCGTTTCAGCAAGCACTACTACCGCATTCACGGCGGCAACTTCGTCGTCGAATACGACAATCGCCAGAACGACGCGAACCATATCCACTCCGTCCTGCGCGACGAAGAAAATGACTTCGCCAACGACGTCCTCCGCGAGCATCTGCTGCTTTATCACGTGCTATAGTCGTTCCATATTTTTCGGTTAGTCTAGGACGGACTTGCATTGATAATTTCTGGATTCCTACCTCAGCAGGAATGACGGAAATGCGAACACGACCTAGGAGGCACGGGGCGGTCAATTGACTGCCCCGTGTTGGCTTGCCAGGAAGGTGGTCGGATGCAGCAGCAAGGTACAACCCCGACAAATAACGGCGAACGGCAAGAACCTGATTGGGAGCTGGCGTCCTATGGGCGGCGAGTGGGGGCGTGGGCGCTGGACTTCGTTGGATTCACCTTGCCCCTGATTTTGCTGATTATCGCGATTGTGCTCGTGGTTTTCGGGCTTGTCTTTTCCTCGACAGCTGTAGAGGAGTCTGTAACTACATCGTTCGGGACAATTGTCACCGAAGAAACGATAGTGGAGTCCTGGCCGCTCGGAGCGCTCTTTAGCAGCATAGGCGCTGTCATAATTCTCGCGGCGCTTGTAGTCTTAATAGGCTATATCGTGTGGTGGCTGTTCGCGCTGAGGCGGGGGCAGACGCCGGGCAAACAGATTGTGGGCATCCGCGTCATAAAGGACGACGGAGAGCCTTCCGGATGGGGCTACACATTCCTGCGAGAGTTCGTCATAAAGTTTCTGCTGCTGGGACTTGTGTCCGAACCCACTCTGGGCATAGCTCGGCTGGTGGACTACCTATGGCCGCTGTGGGACAGAGCAAAGAAGATGCAGACGCTTCACGACAAGTTGCTGGGCACGCTGGTGATTAGGGCAAGATAATCTGAAGCCGCAGGAGATTGGAGATTGTCGGACTGATATAGGGAGTATTGATTACAGGGAGCATCGATGCAGCAAGACTCGAACCATCCTGATGGCGAGCAGTATCAAAAACTCGATTGGGAACTGGCGAGTTACGGACGTAGGGTGGGGGCATGGGCACTGGATTTTGTGGGCTTCGCCTTGCCGGTGATATTGCTAATTTTTGGGATGTTTGTATTCTATTCCGGAGTCCTCGGTACAACAAGCGTCACGACAACTGTAATTACACCGTCTGGCACAGGGGTTACAAAGGAAATCATTGAGGAACCCGAACTGCCCGCAATAGACAAATTGTTTGTCGGCGTGATAATTGCCTCTGCAATAATCCTCGTCGGATACATCGTGTGGTGGCTATTCACGCTGATAAATGGACAGACACCCGGCAAGCAGATTGTCGGCATCCGCGTCATAAAGGACAACGGTGAACCTTCGGGTTGGGGCTATACTTTCCTGCGCGAGTTCGTTATCAAATTCTTGCTAATAGGATTTCTGTCCCAAGCCACCTTTGGAATTGTCTGGCTGGTGGACTATCTCTGGCCTCTGTGGGACAGGGCGGAGAAGATGCAGACGCTTCATGACAAGCTGCTAGGCACGATTGTTGTGCGATACAGGTAAGGGAGGTGGACAAATACCATCGCCCGAACGTTGCCGCCTGATGATGTCTATCCAAATCGCAACATAATGCCAAGTGCAATGCTGATTGCGAGCGCAGCGAACCCTGATCGCGCGAAGGCAACCCTGTACAAGTCAGCTTTTGCAGCGCAATGCGCTCGACTCTTCGATTTGAGCTTCGTCCGCTCTCCGATTGTTGCCATTGCTCTTTGTCTGCTCCTAGAAGAATAAAGCAACCTGCACTGCCCCACATGGAAAGTCCCAGCAGGCAGGCATGACTATTATACACATCTGACGATGC
>VXRI01000288.1 GCA_009838595.1 Chloroflexota bacterium
CGGCATGATAGGGCTTGTCATCATCGCCTTCTACGCGCTGATAGCTTTGTCCCATCCGCTTCTGATGAACACCGTCTGGGAGCCGAGCGTGTACGACCCGGTTGTCGGCTATTCGTTCGACGAAGTGCGACAGCCCGCGCCGCCTAGCCGCACGCACCTGCTCGGCACTGACCCTCTCGGCAGGGACATACTAAGCCAGCTGATGTTCAGTGCGCGCGCGGAGTTTCTGCTCGGCTTGCTCGCCGCCATCGTTACCGTGACCATAGGCACGACTGTGGGCGCGGTGGCGGCGTACTTCGGCGGCGTCGTAGATATGCTTCTGATGCGGCTTGCGGACATAATGATATTGATGCCCGGCATCAGCGTGCTAATCGTGCTGAGCGCGCTGATTGGCGTGGAACACTTTGAACTCGCGCTGATTATCGGCATACATTCCGGCTTCGGCGGCACAGGTGTCGTGCTGAAATCGCAGGCGTTGTCCATCGTCGTTAAGCCGTACATCGACGCCGCGCGAATCGCGGGCGGGGGGCCGTTTCACATCATCTTTGTGCACGTTGTGCCGAACTTGCTGCCACTATCTTTCCTGTACATGATGTTTACGGTAACCGGCGCGATATTCTCCGAGGCGATACTCAGTTTCCTAGGGTTGCTGGATGTGCGAATGAGTTGGGGGTTGATGATTCACACGACCGAATCGGCGGGCTACCTACTGCAAGTAACCGAATACTGGTGGCTGATATTCCCCGCAAGCCTTTCGATTACGCTGCTATGCTCGTCTTTCTACCTCGTCGGGCGCTCGCTTGACGAGGTGGTTAACCCAAGGTTGAGGCGCACATGACGCAGACAGCGAATCAGCCGCACAACGACGACCGCGACACCGCAGGCCGCGCGCTCTTGCAGGTGCAAGACTTGACCATGAGCTACCACACGCGGCAAGGAGAAGTACGAGCGGTGGACGGCGTGTCGTTCTCGGTGGAACGAGGACAGGGGTTCGGGCTAGTCGGTGAATCGGGCTGCGGAAAGTCGTCCATCGCGCTCAGCCTGCTGAAGATACTGCCGGAGAGCGCCCGTATATCGGCCGGTAGTATAGTGCTAGACGGCGTGGACCTTGTGCCGCTGCATGAAGACGAAATGCGCGAATATCGATGGGCGCGCGTGTCGATGGTCTTTCAAGCGGCGATGAATTCGCTCGATCCTGTTTACCGTGTCGGCGACCAGATAATCGAGGCGCTGGAGCATCATATCGAATACGCACCGGCCGCGTCCGTAGAGCGCGTGCGCGAACTATACGACCTTGTAAACCTCGACAAGGCATTCATTCCTCGATACCCCCACGAATACAGCGGTGGCATGAAGCAGCGCGCGATAATTGCGATGGCGCTTGCCTGCGAACCTGATCTAATCATCGCAGATGAGCCGACAACGGCCCTCGATGTCATTGTACAAGATCGCATCCTGCGCGAGATGAAGAACGTGCAGAATGAGTTGGATATGGGAATGATTTACATATCGCACGACATGGCGGTGATCGCCGAAGTGAGCGATGTGGTTGGCGTGATGTACGCGGGTAAGATAGTGGAGTTCGGAAGTGTGTCCGAAATCTTCAACACGCCTATCCATCCGTACACACGCGCACTGATGTCGGCGTTCCCCAGCGTAACCGGCGAGAAGCGCGAACTGACAACGCTTAGCGGCGAACCGCCAAACCTGCTCGACCCGCCGACCGGCTGCCGCTTTCACCCACGCTGCCCATTCGCAACCGAAGAGTGCGCGACAACCGCGCCGCCACTAGTTCAAGTGGGCGAACACTGGGCATACTGCTGGAATCCGCCGGGAGAATAGCGACCTGCAAGCAAGCGCATATAGTCCATTACGGCGACAAGCACTGTATCCGCCCGAGTTACTTGGCACATCAATTTAACCCACTGAGTATTAATCTTAAGGTACACACTATCCGGCAAAAGACGGCAAGCGAAATATGACAACACACCCTCGGCAATCACACAGCCACGACGAAAGCGCCCTGTTGAAAGCAGAAGGGTTGACGAAGCTTTTCCCTGTCGAAAGCGGGAACTGGTTCAAGCGCAGCCACAGATTCGTACATGCCGTTGACGGGTTGAACTTCGAGCTAGGCAGGGGCGACAGCATGGGGCTTGTCGGCGAATCCGGCTGCGGCAAAACGACGACAGGCAGGCTACTAGTGCGCCTGACTGACCCGACGAACGGACATATCATCTTCGACGACGGCACGGGCGAACCAACGGACATTGCCACGCTGTCGAGCAAGGCGCTCAAGGCATTCCGCAGACGGGCGCAGATGATATTCCAAGACCCATACGAGTCCATGAACCCGCGCCGCACAATCTTAGACACGGTGGCGGAGCCGCTCCGGACGCAGGGCATAGGCACTCACATAGATCGTATAAATGGGGTGTCGCAGATGCTAGAAATGGTCGGTCTGACGCCTGCGCGCGCCTTCCTGTTCCGCTATCCGCACGAACTATCCGGCGGTCAGCGGCAGCGCGTCGCAATCGCGAGAGCTCTCGTCGTGGAGCCTGCATTTATAGTCGCGGACGAGCCTACATCAATGCTAGATGTGTCCGTCAGAACAGGCGTCATGCGACTGATGGAAGACCTCGCCGGCAGGCTCGACATTAGCTACCTGTACATCACGCACGACTTGGCGGTCGCGCGCTACATGTGCGATCGAATAGCAGTGATGTATCTTGGCAAGATAGTGGAAATTGGCGAGACCGAGAGCGTGCTGCAAAGTCCGCGCCATCCGTACACGCGTGCGCTGCTATCCGCCGTGCCGGTGCCGCAGCCGGGCGTATCTCGTGCACCGGTGAGCATCAAGAGCGGCGTATCCGTGCCTATCGACCCGCCGCCGCGCTGCCGCTTCTATGACCGCTGCCCAATAGCCGACGAATTCTGCCGCGACAATGTACACCCGCCGTTGGAAGGCTATGATGCACATTTGGTTGCTTGTTATAAGGCGTAACAATTGTGCAAATTGTCTTGATGGGCTGACTGATAATCACGCGGACAGGCTGAAGTACTTAGCCGCTACCTTATCCACGAAGTTCTGCCCCATTATCCTATATCCTTTTGCGTTGGGATGCAGGTCATCGGGAAGCAGATGCGCTAAATCTGCGTTGAATAGTTCTAGTCCGCTGACATAGTAAAGGTTGCGGTCTCCCCTGCCCTGCATGGCGGAGACCGCGGCGGCGGCTTGCTGCCCCCATGAGGCTAGGGGTGATCCCCCGCGGGTTAGCGGCTGCGCGCGGCCCGGGGTTTTAATTGGCGGTAATTCCCCCGACGGCGGGTGCGGGGGTTTTTAGCGGGCGGGTTGG
>VXRI01000383.1:0-555 GCA_009838595.1 Chloroflexota bacterium
CTTTCTATTGCTCAATTCACCCTCTGATTCCAACTAGCACCAATGGTTACTAACGCCGCGCAAGTTTGTGCCTGTGGCATGAGCATATACTACGATGTTAAGATAAGCGATACTTAATCACACTTGTCTGACAGCATAGCCTGTTTATCTGTTGTATATTTATGGGTGCAATTTATTCCCTATGCTTGGAGGATTTGTAGTGAAACCCCTTATCCTTACAATCGTCGCAGCCTTAAGCATAATTCTGGTCGCATGTGCTGGTGATGTCTCCCCCCCCGCACGGCAGCAGCCACCGCTCACGCCTACGCCTACGCCGGTGCAGGATGTACAGGCGACCGTGGCTGCCGGCGTTCAGGCGACCGCGGAATCTCAAGCTCGAGCCACCGCCGCGGTGGTCGCAGCCGTCGCGACCAGTGTTCAGGCGACCATTGAGGCGCAGCCTACGGACACACCCGTGCCGTCAACTAACACGCCAGTTCCGACACCTAACACGACATATCCGCCAACTAACACGACTCAGCCACATCCGAACAAGACCGAAACTACACATACTGA
>VXRI01000383.1:565-1512 GCA_009838595.1 Chloroflexota bacterium
TTAAATAAAACCCGTTTGCCGCCTTCTCCCAGGGCGGTGGGGCAATCTTCCTAGACTTTGCCTCTTACGAACACGCCGGATCCTAAACCTACGGACACACCCGTGCCGCCCACAATCACGCCAAATCCCACAGACACACCCGAACCTGAACCCACGGACACGCCCGTGCCACCCACGCCCGCGCCCACGGCAACGAACACACCCAAGCCCACGCTCACGCCAACTCCAACGCCGCTCCCTTACGGACTCACATGGGACAATCCCGTTCCAATCGGGCAGCGATTCCTTGTGGAGAATGTGGACGGACTGACTCTGCGAGTCAGAGAGGAGAGGGTATTCTGGGGTAGAGAATCCGCGCGCATGATTGACATAACAGAAGCTAAGAATCCTGAGAGGGCGCCGCGCGGGCATGAATTCTTGCTAATCGATATTCAGGTGAACGGACATCGGAGCGACGCAGAGGCGTATTCGAAAGCCGCCGCCACAAGGCTGACAGTGCAGGCTTCGCCTGATGATAACGCTACCGCAAGGGAAAGGCATCTCTATCCAGATGGCCGCGTCTATCAATGGAACGGAGCAAGGCATTGCGGCGGGCAAGCGGAAATCGTTATACCGCGAGATTTCGCATTAGAGCACTGGGGCGGTCCTGACAATGGTCTCAGAGGTTTTATCTGCTTCATCGTGACGGAAGAACACTCTGGCAGGCTGGTGCTGGTGGACAACGGCGGGCCCGGCGCGCCGCCGGAGGACCGCCGCTACTTCTCACTGCGGCGTTAGTGCGGCAACGAAATCTGCCTGCTGCATAAGTTCGGGGCGAACGGATTTTACAACAACTTCCGTTCGCCCTGTTTCTATTTCGCCGCATACGAAATCTGCGCCTGCAGCAGCCCCATTATTAGCTGACTGGGCAGCTCAAACCGCAGAATGTTGTAAAATACACGACAGGC
>VXRI01000383.1:1522-3349 GCA_009838595.1 Chloroflexota bacterium
CAGACCGACTGAAACACTGAACCACTGAGAACTTCACCGGAGGCAACATGCAACCTCTTAAAGACATACGGGTGCTGGCGGTAACGGGCTTTTTGGCAGGACCGTTCGCCAGCATGAACTTTGCGCGACTTGGCGCGGAGGTCATTAAGGTCGAGCTGCCCGGCAAGGGTGATCCCGTGCGCGGCAATGGCCCGTTCATTGGAACCGAAGGCAAGCACCCGCAGCAGCAGACGCCCGAAGATATATCCACCCGATTTGTTAAGCCCAATCACGGCGTCAATTGCTTAACGCTTAACCTAAAACATCCGCGAGGGCGGCATATGTTCCTCGACCTCGCCGTGATTTCGTATGTGATGTTGTAAAACCTCGCGCCCGGCTCGCTCACGCGTATGGGTTTGGGCTACGACGATGTTTCCGCCGTGAATCCGAGCATCATCTACTGCTCCATATCAGGCTACGGGCAGACCGGCGAGTACGCGGACAGACCGGCGCACGACCCGCAGATTCAGGGCATGAGCGGGCTGATGGAAATCAACGGGCATCCGGACGGTCCGCCCACGCGCGTGGGCTTCTACATCGGCGACCTTGTAACGCCGCTATTCGCCTGCTATGCAATACTCGCCGCGCTGCGCGATAAAGAACGCACCGGCAAGGGGCAGTACCTAGATGTATCCATGATGGACACGCTGACTTCTATAATGCTGATGGACACGCTGGAAGACGATGTGGAGATGGGCTTGCCGCTGCGTATGGGAAACACCACGCGCGGCGGTCCGACCGGGCTGTACAGCACCAGCGACGGTGAGCTGACCATAACCGCGGCGAGCAACGACCAGTGGGTGCGTCTGTGCAACGCGCTTGACGCGCCTGAGCTGCTGACTGACGAACGTTTCGCGCAGTTCCACAGCCGCACGGCGAATGTCGTCGAGGCACGCGAGGAGATACAGAAGCGCGTGAAGAAGCTGACGCGCGCGGAGGCGTTGAAGCGCTTTGAGGCGGCGGATGTGCCGAGCGGCGCGGTTCGCAGCGTGGACGAGGCAATTAACGACCGGCACTTCTGGGACAGGCGAAGCCTGCTCCCCATGCGGCATGGCAAGATGCCAGAACCCGTGCCGGGCATAGTCGCCGGCTTCCCGGTTATATTCTCCGGCGGCGAACTACCCGAACCCTACGGCGCGCCCACACTCGGCATGCACAACGCGGAGATATACGGCGGTCTGCTGAACTTGAGCGCAGAGGAGATTGCGGGGTTGAATGCGGAGGGTGTGATATAGATTCAAGGGTCACGGGCTGCGGTTCCGGAGGCGGACGGTGAGGCTGGGAGCGTGGATGTTAGCTGCCGCATTGTGGTTAATGTGGCTTTTCTTGTTAACTTGGCGCATCGCTACCTGCCGGTCGAATTTTGCCTGAGCATCGCGGTCCTGCGCGGTAGCGTGGAACTCTACGGTCGGGTCGGGGGCGGCGGGTCCGTTGCCCGGGTAGTCGATGGGATCGTCGGGATTGGGTTTGTCGCCGTATTTGATAAAGTCGGCGTGTTTCTTTTCGGCGGCGTCCATCGCTTCGTCGTCGCCTGCTTCGTAAGCCGCATTGAATTCCTTGATGATAGTGGAAAGCTTCGCGTGATGGCGAGCGCGTCCCATGTCAACACGCTTGACGGCTTCGGTGTCTTCGGTGGCGCGTTTGAATGCTAGGACGTCTTCCCATGTTACGGCGTCGTAGTTGAAGTCGTAGGCGCGATGCAGAAGTTCTTTGGATGCGACCAGTCGGTGCGCGGGCAGCCAGTAGCCTTCCGAACCGTCGTCCTCGACGATGACGCACGTGGCCGCC
>VXRI01000254.1 GCA_009838595.1 Chloroflexota bacterium
TTTCTATTGCTCAATTCACCCTCTGATTCCAACTAGCACCAATGGTTATTAACTTAACTTTGTAAGAAATGGAGGATCATAACACGGTTACTGGATGCGGCAGGGGCTGGTTGAACAGATAGCCTTTTTCGTTGAAAGGTATGGCGTCCGGCTGGGTGTTTCCCTGAGTATCGGTGGCGCGTGTCATTATAGTGTGTTCGCCGGATTGGGCATTCCAAGCGAACTCGAAGCGTGCCCATGAGTATTGCACTTGTGGCTCCAGAATAGTTGCAGGATGCCATGCGTTGCCGGAATCGTCACTCCATTCGACAGAAACAATACCGCCGTTAGGCGAATGCGCGTAGCCGTGTATTCGGTGCGAGTCCACGGTTAATTCGGCGGGCCATGGCAACGCAAGGGCGCTTTTGATATTTTGGTCGGTTACCACTTCACCCTGTGCCTCGCCTTGCGCGGGATAATCGTCTCCGATTAGCACATAAGACGTCGTGTTGTTGCGTGTCCAGATGTCGTCTGACGACACCTCGATGTGGCTGAGCCACTTTATGCTTGAACTGCCCACCCACCCGGGTAGTAATGCTCGAAGCGGATAGCCGTGGTCTTTAGGCAGGACATCTCCGTTCAGAGCGTAAGCCAGCAAAGTGTCGGGGTGCATCGCCTTATCAACAGGTATGACACGGCGGAAGCCGCCTTCCGGGGATTCAGCGTCCTGTCCTATCATGAGAACGCTGGTAGCGTCGTCCGTGATACCTGCCGGAATGAGCACATCCCTAAGCGAGACGCCTGTCCACTCAGCGTTGCCGATGGCGCCGGTCATCCACTGGGTGCCCTTTGCCGTTTGCCCGTTTACGAGGTCGAACATGGCGCGGTGGTTGCCGGCGCATTCCAAGTAGGACACTACCGTGCGGCTGGGGAGATTTCTTATGCGGTCGTATGACAGTTGCATAGGGTTGGCGACGGCGTCTCCCTCGATTGCCAATCTCCATTGCGATGCGTCTATGTCCATGCTCACGGAATTGTTACGCACGAAGAATAGATGCTGGGGAGTTATCAAGCCCTGCATGTTCTCAAGGCGGGCTTCAAGTCCCTTGTCCTCGTGCCGGATAAACGGCACCGTGTCCTTAAACCAAGCGGACTTATCTTCGGACGACACGGGCTGTGCTCGCTCGCCAGCGGGCGTTGCCGCTTTGTCGTATGCGCCCCAATCACCGCATGCGGCAAGCACTGCGGCTGCGCCACCGGCAGATAGCAGCGCGAGGAACCGTCGTCGGCTGATGCCATGCGCCTTCGCGGACTTCCATAGATGGCGTGATTCTGCTGATGCGGTCATTTTTTTCCTCGGCAGATTTCCTCGACATATTCAGGCGGCGCACTCAAATAATAAGCGCAGGGCAACAAGCACAAGGCAATAAGCAAGCGCAGGCAATGGTCGAATATGGATAAGATAGTACATGGAGCGCTGTTGTCAAGATTTATAATCACTTGTGTCAGATAGTGGGTAGTGTTTCGTCTTCCTGTATTCTCAGCGTGTGTTGGTAGTATGTGTTGGTATTGATGCTAGACTGTCGTCATTACAGAAGAAGTCTGAAGTCTTTAAGTGTGTCAAGTGAACGGATGGCAAAACAGAGGGCGTACTGAGATGATATGCAATGTACGCGCTGCGGCTCCAACCGTCTGACCAAGTATGGACACTCGCGCGGCAAGCAGACCTACCGCCGCGGACAGTGCTTGTATCACTTCATACCGGGCACTAAGCGTGCACACGCGTCGGAAAGGTTAAGAGTCTAGCATTGGAGTTGTACATAGAAAGTCTGGGGATTTCTGCGATTAGCCGAGTGTTGAGTACGAAGTTGGAGACTGTGTGTATGTCTGGGTCAAAAAAGGTTCGCAATGCGTTTGCGATACAGCGTGAGTTGAGTCGGCATCGCGCCTGTGCGAAGTGGACAAGGCGCTGCGCGGGTTACCTCTTTCGTGAGATGTGGCGATGAGATGTGGACATATTGGGTATGGACGGCTGTGGTGGAAGCAGGCGATGGGAGCAGATGGGTGGACTTTGAAGTGGGAGAGCGCAGTGAGGAGACCTTCTTGAGGCTGTACGAGCGTCTGCCTGCGGCTATGATGAAATCATATACCAACACATACTGAGAATACCAAGTTCCTTCCTCACTTGACCCTCTGCGCTCAAAAGCCGTATATTGACGCAACACTTATATCCGTTCAACGCATGGCTGCGCGCTTGGTAGGCAAGTTCCCGCAGCTGAGCCAATTTACTGATTTGGGAGGTCAGCACTATGGCATTTGGAAACGGTGATTTCATGTACGAGGTTGCAGAGGGTTGGGGGCAACTGCCCGAAGGCTTCGAATTCAAGCAGGTTGCCGATGTCGCGGTGGACGGCAACGACAATGTGTATGTCTATAACCGCGGCACGCACAACCTCGTAATCTTTGACAGGGAAGGTAACTATCTAGACTCGTGGGATCTGCAACACAAGGAGCCGCACGGCATCTGCGTGGGTGAGAGAGGCAATATCTACCTAGCGGACAGAGACTCGCACGTCGTGGAAAAGCGCGATCCTGAGGGCAACCTGTTGCTCACACTTGGCACGAGGGACGTCCCATCGGACACGGGCGAGCAGACCGAGCGCTTCCTCGTCGAAAAGCCCGGTGGCCCCTTCAATATGCCCACAGGCATCGCCATCGGCAGCTACAGCGACATATTCATCTCAGACGGATACAGCAACTGTCGCGTACACCACTACAATTCCACCGGAACGCACATGAAGTCCTGGGGACTGCCCGGCAAGGACAACCCCGGCGATTTCCACCTGCCTCACGGTATCGGCGTTGACGCCGAGAACAGGGTTGTCGTCGCCGACCGCGAGAACAACCGCATTCAGATCTTCGACGAGGAAGGCGAGTTCCTGTTCATGTGGACCGGATTCCAGCAGCCGACCTCCGTCGCATTCGGACCGGAAGGCGAGATATATGTGCCTGAGTTGCAGCATCGCGTCAGCATCATAGACGGCGAGGGCAACCTGCTGGCGCGCTGGGGTGACGAGCACAGCCATGAGCCGGGCCTCTTCTACGCGCCGCACGGCATGGCAATCGACTCACACGGCGACATCTATGTGGGCGAAGTACTGGAAGGGCAGCGCATCCAGAAGTTCATCCGCCAGTAGGGCAGTTGCCGATTTTCAGTGATGAGTTGTCAGTGTGCGGATATGTCGATAAGCGTTGCCCGGGCACTGGTAATTTAGGGGGGATACAAAACTTGGAAACGATAGTTGCGCTTATGCTGGGACTAATAATCGGCGGCGCAGTGGGCGCTCTATCTATGAC
>VXRI01000026.1 GCA_009838595.1 Chloroflexota bacterium
ACCTCGCGGATGCGGGCAACCACCGCATCCAGAAGTTCACGGCGGACGGCAAGCTCATTAAGGACTGGGGCGCGCGCGGCAGCGGCGAAGGCGAGTTCAGTATGCCTTGGGGCGTCGCGCTCGACGGCGAGGGTTGTGTGTATGTCTCCGACTGGGGCAACGACCGCGTGCAGAAGTTCACGGCGGACGGCGATTTCATCATGTCGTTCGGCGAGCGCGGCACCTACAGCGGTCAGTTCCACCGTCCCTCAGGTGTATCGGTCGATAGAGGCGGCGACATATATGTAGCAGACTGGGGCAACGACCGAGTGCAAGTCTTCGACCCGAAGGGCGTGTATCAGCTCAAGTTCACCGGCGATGCGTCTCTGTCGAAATGGGGTTTGGAGATTATTCTAGGCAGCCCTGACTTCGCGCGAGAACGCCACCGTGCCACGTTAGAGCCGGAGCGCAGCCTTTGGCGTCCCAATTCCGTGCAGGTCGATCCCGAAGACCGCATCATCATCACCGACACCAGCCGCCACCGCCTGCAAATATACCAAAAGGAATCTGTATCCGTTGACGCCGATTGGCTAGACCTAGAAAACCCGAAGCGCGAGCTGCAATTCCGGTAGAAATTGGCGATGATGGATTTTATGCAGCGGCGATGCTCTATTCGGCTCCGGTAATGGGCTGTTCCCCGTAAGACATATGCTTCATCTCTTTTGAGCCGCCCTTTCGATTGAATGCAGCGCTGCGTACATTACACTGGCGCTCCCAGCGCCCCCTCGAGCGCCGCCGCCACATCTCCCCGCAGGTAAGTGCGTGCTTGCCGCATTCTGTCCGGCAATTCGGCGAAGGGAACCCAAATGCAAAGGTCGATATTTTCGGACAGGTCGGGCGTTAACCTGTCGTTTAGAGTGCCGGCGTAATCCATCAGGAACCAGTCAACCGTCTTGTTTACCGGCTTGCTGGAATAATATGTGATGTAGCTCGACCGGCAGAAGTGCCGTCGGATAGACAGCATGTCTTTGTCCAGCCCCGTCTCTTCCGCCACCTCGCGCAGCGCGCACTTCTCCAATTGTTCCTTCTTCTTGCGCTTGCCTTTCGGTATGTCCCACTGACCGTGCTTGCGAATTAGTAGAGCGTTGCCGCCGCAGAGCACAAGCCCTCCGGCGGCAGCCATCTGAGGCAGTTCGTCGTTAGACATGTATCATTATCCGTTCGAGCACGGAGACTTGCTCCGGCGTCATCTGCCTGAACAATACACCATCGACCATGACATTCCGCGTCTTCTGCGACGCATTAGCGTTAGCGTCCACCGCCCTCAGGCTCAGGTCTTTGCCGTCGTAGTCGAATCTGCTCAGGATGTAATGTATTGCGTTCAGCCGCGCCTGATGTTTGTTGTCGGAGTCGATTATCACCCACGGCGCGTAATCGGTGGATGTAACCGCGAACATACGCTCCTTGAAGTATGTCAGCAATTGCCAGCGCTCCGCCGCTCTGCGGTCGGTCGGCGAGTACTTCCAATACTGCAAGTCGCTGTCTTGGCGTATGCGAAAGCGCAAATCCTGCGCCTCCTTCGACACCGACAGGTATATCTTCAGCAGCGATACATCCTCGTCCACAAGCCGCCGTTCCCAGTCGTTCACATGCGTCATGAAGTAACTATACTGGCGCATCGAGCAAAAGCCCAGCGCGGGCTGCACGATGGCGCGCGAGTACCACGAACGGTCGAAGATGGTAATGTTGCCCGCCTGTGGCATCATCTTGTAGTATGTGCCGAGCCAGTTTCGCATATGCTTTGGCGTCGGCACGCCCTGCGAGACAACCTGCGCGGACTTAGGGTTGAGGTAGTGTGTAATGCCGGATGCGGTCGAACCCTTGCCCGCTGCGTCTCTGCCTTCCAGCACGACGGCGACTCGCTTGTCTTTCTGCATCACCCATTCTTGCATCATCAGCAGTTGCAGGCGCAGTTCGCGCAGTTCCGCCCGGTACGCCGTGTAGTTCACATCACGAAACGCGGCGACATCATACTGCTGCGCCTCGGTCTGCGGCAGAATCGCGTCTTTGTTATGCGAATAGTGGTTCGCCTGCGTCATAACCATCCGAATGCACCGCTCGAATTGCTACCAGCCTTTTGTCCCGCTGCCGGGCGGAGCTACCCCCGGATTGCGGCGCTCGGATAATCACTGGCAGGTATTGACCGACAAGTCCCGACACCGTGATTCCGACCCCAATAGCAATTCCGATTAGCCAGCGCCGTCCCGTCCTGCTTTCGTTCGCTTGCGCGGTATGATCGGAAAAATGCCGCTCAACCTTGCCATCAACGGCATCAACCTTAGTGTCAACGGCGTCGATCTGGAATTGAACGCTTCATGCTGCTACGCGAAACCTTCGCGCATGTCCTCGCGAAGCAGATTTAGCATATCCACATGCGTTATCCTGTCGTGGTCGTCGCCCTGCTGATATGTCGCCATGCCGTCCCTATCAGCCTAACCATGCATTTTCCAGTGCCTGACGCCCCAATTATAGCCACAGCGTCAAGCACAAAACAACCGGCGCGGAGCATTCTTCTAGGATGTGATGCCCAATTCCTTTAGCCGCGCAACAAGGTATTCCTGCTGCCTGTCGCCTTTGGTGCTGTTGCAGTGCGCGCATAGCAGCTGCAAATTCTCGATATGGTCTGTGCCGCCGCGTGAGCGCGGGATGATGTGGTCAACGGCGAAGGCGCGGTAGGGGAACTCCGTGCGGCAGCCGTTGCAGCGTCCTTCCTGCTGTCCGAACAGCACATGCTTGTTCTGTCGATACGGGATTGGCACGCCAATGTCTGTGCGCTTGGGGATGTCGGTTCGGGCGGTAACAAGGCGGTCGTGGAACAGGTCGCCCATCGTCTCTTTCAGGCGCATATTCGTGAGCTGAACCGCTTTCGGCGATATGTCTATGCCTATCCATTGACGTCCCAGCATCTCGGCGGCGACGCACGCGGTGGCGCAGCCACAGAATGGATCAAGTACCACATCGTCCTCGTTGGATGATGCCTTGATAATGCGCTCCAGAAGCGCCAATGGCTTCTGCGTCGGGTAGCCCTTGTACTCTTTGGAGTTGCCTTGCAATGGGCGAATGTCTGTCCATACATCGCCTACCGGCGTGCCTTTCTGCTCATCAAGATATCTCTTGAAACGCGGAACTGCGCCCGGTCGTGTCTGAACTACAAGCCTATTTTCATATGCCTTTTGCATTCGCTCCCGTGTCCAACGCCAAACGCGGGTTACACCCAAGAATTCATAGGTCAGGTTTGGACGGTCTTTTTGTGGACTGGTCAGATTATCAAGAGAGTATGGATTGTCGTT
>VXRI01000391.1 GCA_009838595.1 Chloroflexota bacterium
CCATAGAACTGCGCTTGCGTATATCGGATGGAGAGTTGCTTGGCGAACTGCAAGGGTATCACGAAGGGGAAGAACGAAATAACTTCGCAATCTCCGCAATGAAGATAGGTGCAATCGCGCTGCGGCAGGCGCAAGGCAGAGTTGATGCCGACACGGTTCGTCATGAGGGCGAGCGTTTCATCAAGGACATGGGACATGCCCTTACGAAGCATCAATCTGAAGTTACCGGGCAAATCTCAAATTGCCTCACAGAATACTTTCACCCGGAAAGCGGCCGCTTCAATGAGCGCGTCAAGCGCCTTGTTGACGGCGACGACGGCGAAATAGCGCAGGTTATCCGTGGACAGATTGCAGGCGACGGCTCTGAGTTGGCGCAGACGCTAACCGCGCATGTGGGCACGGAAAGCCCGTTGATGGGCATGCTTAACCCAAAGTCGTCCGACGGTTTGATTATTCAGCTCAGCAAATCAACGGAAGAAACGCTGACAGAACAGCGAGAACTGATACTGCGTGAGTTTTCGCTGGATAACGGCGAGGGCGTATTGAGCCGAACCGTGTCGGAACTCACTAAGAAACATGGCGAAGTGGGTGAGGCGCTGGAAAATCGAATTGATGAGGTGGTTGGGGAGTTTTCGCTGGACAAAGAGGACTCCGCGCTGTCGCGTCTTGTGAGACAAGTCGAAAAGGCGCAAGGGCAAATCAGTAGCGAGTTTTCTTTGGATGAAGAAGGTTCGGCGCTGGCGAGAATGCGCCGCGACCTAAAGGAGGTACTCGATGCCCAGACGAAAGAGAATCGCGAGTTCCAGGTCGAGGTGCGAGAGAGGCTTGCGGAGATGACTGCCAGAAGGAAGGAAGCCGCAAAGTCAACACGGCATGGCATCGAATATGAAGACGCTGTTTTTGAGTTCATTGACAAGCGCAGCCAGGGATCGGGTGACATTGCGACTTCTACCGGAAACAGCGTAGGATTCATCAAGAATAACAAGAAAGGGGATGTGGTTATAAAACTCGGCCCTGAACATGTCGCCGCTGGCGCACGAATTGTCATTGAAGCGAAAGATGATAAATCATACACGATTGAAGGCGCGTTGGCTGAACTGGAAGAAGCTAGAAAGAATCGAGGCGCGAGCGTAGGGTTGTTCGTATTTTCGGCTATTAGCGCGCCTGCGGGACTTGAAACTTTCAAACGCTTTGGGAGCGACTTAGTAGTGGTTTGGGATAAAGAAGACTCCGTCACTGATGTCGTTCTTGATGCGGGATTGTCAGTCGCCAAAGCCCTGTGCGTGCAATCCAAGTCTCACAGCGACGACGTGGGCGCAGACATCGAAGCAATCGAGAAGGCTGTCCTTGAGATAGAGAAGCAAGCCAAAGGGTTGGATGAAATAATGACCTCCGCCAATACTATTCGCAATGGCGCTGATAAAATCCTTAAGCGCGCAGAAATCATGGGCAAGTCCATTAGCAGGCAAATCAACATCCTGAATGAGAAAGTTGGCAGCCTGCGCTAACTTGGTATAGATACCTAACATAGGCGTTTGAAGGCGATGAATAAGCGGGCTATGCTAATAGTATTGCGGGCTGATGTGATGATAGACGGAGGGTTCTGATGACTGCAAAAGTACACGATTTTCATGACGGAAACCTGCATTTCCAAGAACGGTTCGGCACGGTGAAGCTGGCGGAGCGCGTGGCGCAGCGGGCGTCCGAGCGGTTGAGCAAGGAACAGCGTGAGTTCATCGAGCGAGCGGACATGTTCTTCATGGCGACCTGCGACCATCGCGGTCTGCCCACCTGCTCATACAAGGGCGGCGACCCTGGGTTCGTAACGGTCGTGGACGACACCTGCATCGCATTCCCCAACTACGACGGCAATGGCAAGTACCAGAGCATGGGCAACCTGCTGATGAACGCAAATGTGGGGCTGCTGTTCGTGGATTTCGTGGGACAGGCGCGACTCAGGCTACAAGGCGTAGTGTCTATGAACGAGAACGACGAATTGATGGCAAAGTACGAGGGAGCGCAGTTCATCGCGCGGGTGGCGCTGACGGAGGTCTATCCGAACTGCGCGCGCTATATTCATAAGTACGAACTTGTGGAACGCTCGGTGTATGTGCCGCGCAAGAATGCGAGCGCGCCGACGCCGGAATGGAAGCGGGAGTTGCGGGATTACCTGCCGGAGAACGATCCGGCGCTGCGGGAATAGCGAGCATCGCATATTGAGCGCCGCTTGTGTGGGGTCACTCGTTCTTGACATTGAACTCTGTGTAGTTCCTGACTGGTTCGTAGTCGTATGGGGCGTCGTCGCCCCAAGCAGTAGTATTTACACTTGTCGTCCAGTCTTCCCAGTCACTTCCGTCTCTTACTTCAATGGCCCTAAAATTGATGCCACTACTGGTCAGGCTCATACCACCTGATACTGTTCTGTATATCTCTCCAAATACTTCCATCCTTTCTGAGTCGTCATCACCTAGGTTGATATTGTTGTGCATAACATTCCAACTGTTGCCGTCCCAACACGAACTGCGCCATCTGGTAGAGCTGACAGCGGCAATCGCTATCTGTGCGTCGTGGCGCGAGTTATCGCATGTGGAGTCGAAATCTGCCCAAGTGCAAGAGCCTCTTCTACATGTGTGAGAATCCTGGCTGTAGATATGTTGATCGGTATCGCCCCAAAACTCCCCTTCAACCCAGCCTGCCTCAAGAGAATGATTGTTCTCTCCTAAAATCAATACACGTGCCGCAAAGAAGTTATCGTCTGCCGTATGGTCAACACCGACGTCAGCGATTTCCATTTCCGCGTATGCGCCCTGATCGTAGATGTTCTCGCTTGCACTCGTTGATTGACCTAACCACCAGTGATTGGTTTTGGTATGGTCACGACTAGGGCTTCCGCAGGGCCTTGCACCTCTCTGTCGGGTACGCCCCGGCAACCTGGCGCAGACCAGAAATCGGTACTCGCAGGGCTGAGACCATAAAGATCTTCCCTTCTGTCTTTAGTCTCTGCTCTCCACGCATAGTATTCATCAGTGCATACAGGAAGCAGTGAAGCATCGCGTTCATCAATAGCGCGATTTCGTTGCTCAAGTTCAGTCTCACTCCACTGGTACTCGAGGTTGGTGTCTTCGGGCGTAGATGTAGGGTACGGAGTCTCGGTCGGAGTCTGTGATTGATGTTCGCCACTACCCCCAGCTCCGATCGTCATGAGGCTTGCTAAGGCTACTAGGATAGACGTCATCAAAATCATTATTGATATTTTATGAAGAAACTCTTTAATGTCATTGGGAACAGGCGTCTTT
>VXRI01000217.1 GCA_009838595.1 Chloroflexota bacterium
ATGAATAATCGAAAGACCCCATGTCGTGTGGAGTGCCATGTCGTGCGGAGTGCTTGTTGTGAAGCGGGGAGAAAGATAATTCACTATTTTGAGTAGCCAAATTTGGCAGATATAAGGATGACTCACCAATGGCTGACGCCAAACCGTTTAGCTTCAAAGATCTCTTCGCGAAGAACGCGCCGGAAGGCAGGGACGCTCCTGTCGTGAAGCGCGGCAAGTATGACTTCGCAGTGGCGTATCCGGACCCGAAGTCGATGCCGCTCGATGGGTTGGTGGACGCGCTCAGACAAGGGCTTGCCGAAGAGGGGGACGACCTCGCCATCTACGCGAACCAGAGCGGCTACGCGCCGCTTCGCCAGTTCGTGGCGGACAAGTTGGCGCGCGACCGAGGCATCAACATCGGGATTGACGACCTCATCATCGGGGACGGCTCCGGACAGCCCATCCACATGATATGCGAAGCTCTGCTGGACCCGGGCGATGTCGTACTGGTGGAGAACTTCGTGTACTCGGGAACCCTGGGACAGCTACGGCGCTTCCACACGGACATCCGCGGCGTCGAGTGCGACGACGAAGGCATGCTGCCGGACGCCCTGGAAGGCGCGATTGTAAAGGCGGCAGGCGAGGGCAAGCGGCCTAAGTTCATCTACACCATTCCCACCTTCCAGAATCCGCAGGGCTGGACGATGACACTTGAACGTCGGCAGGAGATGGTGCGGCTGTCGCAGAAGCACGGCGTGCCCATCCTCGAAGACGACTGCTATGTTGACCTGCGCTACGAAGGTGAAGATGTAACTTCGCTGCATTCGCTGGACGACACGGGCAGCGTGATGTACGCGGCGTCGTTCTCCAAGATTATCGCGCCGGGCATGCGACTGGGCTACCTGACTGCGCCGCGCGAGGTGCTAGATGTGGCGCGTGTGGTGAAGAGCGGCGGCGCGGCGAACCAGTTCGCGTCTTGGGCGGTGCATCGCTACGCAACAGAAAATCTGGACGAGCACATCGTGGAGATTAACGATATCCAGCGCGCCAAGCGGGACGCTATGCTTGCCGCGCTGGGCGAGAACTTCGGCGGCACGGCGTCTTGGAGCAAGCCCGAAGGCGGGCTGTTCATCTGGCTGCGTATGCCCGAAGAGGCGGACATCACCGCCATCCGCGACAAGGTGCTGAATACTGCCGATGTCGGCTATCAGGCTGGTCCGCTGTTCGCGCCGGACGGTGTATCCGGTCGCAACTACGCGCGCCTGTGCTTCGGCTACAACACGCCGGAAGATATACACGAAGGCATAGCGCGGCTTGCCGAGGCTTTCGAGCGCGAAGGCGTGATGGGCTAATTCGATATTTCAGTTTGTCAACCAGTCAGCCGGTGATGTAGATTACTCAATTCATATAGAAGGTATAGAATCTGGGTTCTGCGGACATTTGAAAACAAGCGCATCCACCTTGAATAACGCCCTTAATCTGTTACTCCGAACACTCTCAATCTAAAGTCGTTGCATGTAAGCCCGTTTCCGAATTTAGATTTCTCGCTCCGCTCGAAATGACAAGCGAAAATGGAGTACTAGACGAAATATCAACACAACCTAATATAAAGTTGTAAATTAACAGACTTACCTACTGACACACTGAAAGACTTTCATGCGTATATGTTCATTCCTGCCGAGCGGAACGGAGATTGTGTTTGCGCTGGGGCTGGGCGACTCACTTTGCGCCGTGAGCCACGAGTGCGACTATCCGGCGGCGGCGCTCGAGAAGCCGAAGATTGTGCGCAGCAAGTTCGACGCGAATGATCTGAGCAGCCAAGAGATTGACCGCATAGTAACGGAGATGTACCGGCGCGGAGAACGCATATACGAGGTGGACGAGGATGTGCTGCACGATGCTGCGCCGGACCTCGTCATCACGCAAGAGCTTTGCGATGTGTGCGCCGTGTCGTATGAGGATGTGCGGCATGCGGCGTCTCGTCTGCCCTACCCGCCGAATGTGATTTCGCTCGACCCGGCGTCGCTGCCCGACATGCTTGACGACATACGGATGGTTGGCGATCTTTGCGGCGTGCCGGATGCGGCAGCTGCGTTTGTATCAGAACTGCGCGGGCGTATCAATGCTGTACAAACGCGCGCGTTAGCGGCTGAAGATACGCTGCGCGTGGCGTGTATCGAATGGCTGGATCCGCCAATTGTGGCGGGGCATTGGATACCGCAGATGGTCGAAATTGCCGGCGGCGTTGACACGCTTGCCAAGCCGGGCGCGCCGTCTCGCCGCATCACGATGGATGAGCTTGCCGCATCGCAGCCCGATGTGCTGGCGCTTATGCCATGCGGCATGGACGCGGCGCGCGCGCGCGAAGAGTTCGAGCGATTGGACAATCTGCACGAATGGCGCAAATTGCCGGCAGTCGCCAACGGCCGCGCCTACTTCGTGGATTCCGGGTCGTACTTCAGCCGCAGCGGGCCGCGCCTAGTGGACGGGCTGGAGCAGATAGCGGAAATGCTGCGGCCCGGCGAGTTCCCCGGCGCGGCGGCTGAGATTGTGCGGGCTGACTACTAATCTACATCGATGTGCAGGAACGACGGGGCAGGATGGGGATTAAACATCTAGGTTCTGCACCTCGAGCGCGTGGGCTTGGATGAAGTTGCGACGAGGCTCTACTACATTGCCCATTAATATGGAGAACATTTCGTCCGCGCCGCCGGCGTCCTCGATGGACACCTGCAATAGCGTGCGCTTTTCCGGATCCATCGTAGTCTCCCAGAGCTGCTCGGCGTTCATCTCTCCCAAGCCCTTGTAGCGCTGTAGGTTGATGTTGCGCCTGCCTTTGAGCTGCGCCATTATGCCCTCGCGCTCGCCTTCGCTGTACACCCAGTACGACTGCCTGCCCGAGCTTATCTTATACAGAGGTGGCTGCGCGATATACAGGTGGCCGTGCTCGATGAGCGGGCGCATGTGGCGGAAGAAGAAGGTCAGCATCAGCGTGCGGATGTGCGAGCCGTCCACATCGGCGTCTGTCATGATGATGACGCGGTGATAGCGAAGCTTGCTGAGATCGATGTCGTCATCTAAGCCCGCGCCGATGGCGGTAATCATAGAGCGGATGGCGTCGTGGGCGAGCATCTTGTCGGCGCGCGCCTTTTCCACATTCAGGATTTTGCCCCACAGCGGCAGAATCGCCTGCGTGCGGCGGTCGCGTCCCATCTTCGCGGTGCCGCCTGCCGATTCTCCGTCCACGAGGTAGGTTTGGCATAACTCCGGGTTGGTCTCGGAGCAGTCTGCGAGCTTGCCGGGCCG
>VXRI01000344.1:0-2173 GCA_009838595.1 Chloroflexota bacterium
ACCTAGACGAGTTCCAAAACCTGCTCGCCGAGCTGGAAATTCCCGCCATAGTGCCTCGCGCGGAAGCCTAGCGCCTCGAACATACCGCGTTTCTCTTCGTCTTCGACGGCAACATTCGCATATACCCGGGCGGCGGTCTGACTGGAAGCCCAATCGACCGCTGCCTGAATAAGCGCCTGCCAATGGGCGATGTGGTCGCGGTGCGTAAATCCGTCCACGCGGCAGTCGCCGGTATCAGCCATCCGCACGGTGGATAGCCCAACTACATGCCCGCCATCCGCGCTTGCCACAAACCACGCGCCGCGACCGTCGGTGGCGGCGTATCGGCGGTACAATCCTAGGCATGAATCCTGTATCGCGTATCGCGTGGATTGTATGTCCGTGTTGGCATCAAGCGCGTGCCAGTCGTGCGGCACGACGAGCAGCGGTATCATCGGCGCGCGGTCTGCGGGCGTGGGTGCGCGTACTTCGACCGACGCAGTACGCAAGGCGCGGAAGTAATCCACGAACCATTCTTCGGGCGATGCGCCGCTCGATACTTTGAGCATCAATCGCGCGCCGGCGAGTTTGCGCCATCCAAGCCTGTGGTATATTCGCGCCGCCGCCGGATTGACTGTGCCGAGAAACAGCGCCTGCCCGCCGCGTGCCTCGAAGTCGTCGAGCGCCTGCTGCGTGAGCTCGGTCGCAATGCCGGTACGCCGCGCCGCAGGTGTCGTCGCCACTTCGCCCAAGCCACCAATGCTGGGCGTAGCATGCGAAGACGCCAGCAGACAAGCGCCTGCAAGCCTGCCATTCAACCTGCGCGTATAGACCGTGATGCGCGAGTGTGGCACTTCCTCCCCCAGAAGTGCCTCTCGCGTCAAATCAATCGCGCCGTCAAATATCGGCAGCCAAAGGTCAAGTAGCTCGTCCGTGAGATTGGCGTTCAAAGGTGCTTCGTGTCTCAATCAGTTGCTCCTGTCTAAAGCCTGCAAGAGGCACGGGACTGAAGGCATTGCAGCTCAAATTATCCTACCCTTCTCTGTACACCCGGTTAATTTGCTCGGGATAACGTAACCGTCTCAAAAGTTTGGGAGCGTTTGGAATGTGCAGAAGTGTCAAATGGGCAGGGGCTTCACACTGATATATTCTAGCCGATAGCCGGGCAAAAACTTGCAAGCTTGCCGCGGTGTCATTACGGTTATCGCTTCGCAAAACAGCGAGGAATTCGCATCACTCTGATAGCGTTCATTAGCAGTTCCGAACATAAGGCAACCGTTCCAAATCATCGTGCCATTCGAGCAGGGACGCTCGGAGAAATCTCTTCGATGTAGATGATAGGCATGGCGCAATGCGAGAGGAAGTGCGCCGAACTTTGTTTTGGCAGCTAGGGCGTTATCCTAATCACAGCAGATAGAGGTACTAAGACGCAGCAGGCACTATTCTTTCGGCGAAGTGTTCTAGGATGTGGATGCACTCTTCGATGTTAGAGGTGCGGAAGTCGTAGGTTAGCTGGTGGATGCCGATGTCGGCGCACATTTTTATGTCTTCGATGATTGACTGCGTGTCGCCCTCGACGCCGCTTGTCGTTGCTGTGCCGCCTTCGCCGCCGGCGGACACACCGATGTCCGAGATGTGCAGGCTGCGCTTCAGCGAGATGGTGATTTCATCGGCGCTGCGGCCCTCTGCTTCCACCTGCCGGTACAGGTATGGCAGGTGGCGCGAGACATATTCCGGCGTCTGCCGCGACGGATGCCATGCGTCGCCGTGCTTCGCGGTTCGTCGCAGTGCGCGGCGACTGTGCCCGCCAACCCAGATTGGTATGCGCGGCTGCTGCACGGGCTTCGGCTCGAAGAATATGCCGTCGAAGCTGTAGTATTCGCCGTTGTAGGATGGCGCTTCCACTGACCACAGAGTCGTCATAATCTCCAACCATTCGTTGGTCATTGGACCGCGCTCAGAATATGGCACGGCGAGCGTCTCGAATTCCTTTTCCAGCCAGCCAACGCCAACGCCGCACACCGAGCGCCCTTTGGACAGCACATCCAAAGTCGCGAACACTTTTGCCTGTAGAATTGGATTGCGATACGGCACTATGACCACAGTGCTGCCGATGCGAATCGTGCGCGTGCAGGCGGCAAGGTACGCGAGAGTGGTCAGCGAGTCGCGGATCGGCGCATCGTGGGGAACGCGG
>VXRI01000344.1:2183-3286 GCA_009838595.1 Chloroflexota bacterium
AACCTGCACAACTCATCGCCGTCCAGCGTCTGCGGTACATTAAAGCCATATTTCATAGTTTCGTCCTTCCTATCGTGTCCGTCCCGTTAAACTATTCGCCGCCTCCGCCGAATCTTGAAGTTCTTGCTCGGACGGCTCGATGGCGCGTTTGCAATCTTCAGATTGTAGTTGCACGGAACCATCTATGCATCCCTGGAGTACGGCATAGCCGCGATATTCAGCGCCATCCGCACATCACGAAGCCCTGCCCCAAGCAGGTGTGATGTCTCACGCCATGCAGTGCGAACACGCCCACACCGGCAACAGGATTATCGGACCCTCTGATAGTCGCAACTCCAAGGCAATCACCAACCATTGTCTATGCCGTGCCAATACGCTATCTGTGGTGATTATACACAACAAGTAGCATGCGACAATGTGCCCGTTAACGAGGGCAGAACACCTATTGTCCATCACGCGCCGCGCTTGCCTGACCCGGCATCCGCGCCAGCAGTATGACGAATGCGCCGATGAACGCCATCACCGTGAATGTGAGGAACGGGATGAAGTAACTCTGCCGCAGGTCGAAGATTAGTCCTGCCATAAACGGCGCGACTATCATCGCGATGTTCGACGGCACCATGTTTAGCCCGAGTATCGAGCCGAAATTTTTCCTGCCGAAAAAGTCACCGATGATTGCCGTCAGCAGCGGCACGCGGCCGCCGAATCCCGCGCCCCATAGCACTGCGAACGCCCACGCCATCGGCAGCGTGTCCGTGAAAGTCAGTATCGCCATCGCGAACGCTTGCATCAGCATGCACACAAACAGCACCGCGACTTTCGATGTGCGGTCTGCTAAATATCCCGCCACGAAGCCGCTTAACAACGCGACGGTCGTGTACAGCGTAACCACGAAGTTCGCCGTTATCAGAGATATGCCTGAGTCCGTCAGCTTTGGCACGAGATGCACTGACAGCGACACTATCGATACTACGGATGCCAGCCGCGCGACGGCTATCACCCAGAAAGCGAGCGTTTTCAAAGCCTGCCTCGGCGTCATCTCATTGGCGTCTGACGATTCTGCTTGCGCGGATTCGACTTGATTTGCGATAGGCTGCCTTGTT
>VXRI01000385.1 GCA_009838595.1 Chloroflexota bacterium
AGTTGGCGGATAGGTTAGGCTTTCATTCGATATGGCTTGGCGAACATCACTTCGACGGTGTCTGCGCCTACGCGGATCCGATGGTCTTCGCCGCTGCGGTCGTGGCACGGACTCATCGCGCGCGCGTCGGATTTTCGGCGGTGCAGACGGCGTTTCACCATCCGGTCAGACTCGCTGAGCAGACTGCGCTACTGGACATCCTGAGCGGCGGGCGGATAATGGTCGGAACGGCGCGGGGGTCGGTATTCAATCGGTACGAATACCGCGGCTACGGCGTGAAGTATGAAGACGCGCAAGACCGCCTTCTTGAAGCGGAGCGCATTCTTGTTCAAGCGTGGACGGGCGAGTCATTTCGCCACAAGAGCGAGTTCTGGGATGTGGAGATTCCGCAATTGCGCCCGAAAGCCGTGCAGAAGCCGCATCCGCCGATTATCCGCGCCATCGCGAGCGAAAACTCGCTGATGATGATGGCAAAACAAGGCAGACCTTTCATGTTGGCTATGCAACCGATAGAAGGCATCCGTCAGATGTTCGACATCTACCGCAGCGAAATGTCGGATGCCGGCTTTGACGACGCACATATCGCAGACGCAGCGTCCAAGTGCTGGATATGGCTCAACGGCGTAGTCGCCGAAACAGACGAGAAAGCGGCCATGATTGCGCGGCCAGCATACGCGGACAGCACGAAGTACATCGCCTCCGGACGCGCGCGAATGAACACCGCGTCCGAGCAGGAAGAAGTCGAGGCAATCTACGCGAGTTCTACGGCAGGTCCGGAAGATTCGCTGGTGTACGGCTCACCGGATACGGTAGTGGAGACTATCGCGGCAATACGAGACGCCGGTGCGGGCGGTGTAATGGTCCAATTCAGGATAGGCGATATGACTCGCGAAATAACAGAACGCAGCATGTGCAAGTTCGCAGAAGAGGTGATGCCGCGATTTGATTAGTCGCTTGCCGTGTTCCTATGCCGTTTGTGGTTATCTCGTTCGCCATTGACGGTGAGGTATAGAGTCAATCCTTCCATCCAAACATTCACCAGGCAAGTGGGAAGGTACTGATTGAGACATGCCCATCACGGGCAAATGCGGTACTACTTGAAGGCAAGGCGGCGCAAGCATATAATTCCGCTTGTCGGACATATCTATGAATCAATCGTAGAGAGCAGTCGTAATTCGACACGGATTTCAATCATCAATATCAATCTATCATCCTATCATCGGAATAATGCCTGAACAGGGAGGCAATGATGCACGCGATATTTGTAACGATAAACATCAAGCCGGGCTTCCGCGAGCAGTTCAAAGAGGCAAGCCTAGGCGACAGCCAGGGCAGCGTGAGGGACGAACCCGGCTGCATGCGCTTCGACATCCTCGAAGACAAGACGAACCCCAACAGGTTCTACCTGTACGAAGTCTATGTGGATGAGGACGCTCACATGACCGCGCATCGCAACGCGCCGCACTACAAGAAGTGGCGCGAGACTGTGCAGGACATGTTCGAAGGCGACACGCAGGCAATCCCCATGAACACCGTCTTCCCGTCGGACGACGGCTGGCTGGCACAGAAGCCGGGCTTGCTGAATTGGTAGTGGAGGTGAAACATGCTGAAGAAGAGCCTACCGAGAGAAGACGAGAAACGGGAGCGCGATTCAGCGAACGGCGCGAGCAACGGATTGAGCGCGCTGAACATAGAGGCGATAACGGAGGAAATTCCGGACGCCGAGCCGCTCGACGACCCGCGTAAAATCGCGCCGCATGTGCGCTCCAGATACTTCAAGGAGAACATCTACCCGTATGGCGAACTGCTGAGGCGCAAAGAGTACGAAGCCGAAAAGCGTCCGCTGCAAGTCGAACTGATGAAACTGCAGAACTCAATGCGCGAGACCGGCGACAGGGCTATCATACTCTTCGAAGGACGGGATGCAGCCGGCAAGGGCGGCACCATTCGGCGATTTATGGAACATTGGAATCCACGAACCGCCCGCGTAGTGGCGCTGGACAAGCCTTCCGAAGTAGAAGCGGGACAGTGGTACTTCCAGCGGTACATTCGGCACTTCCCCACTTCCGGCGAAATTGTCCTCTTCGATCGCTCATGGTACAACCGCGCAGGCGTAGAGCGCGTCATGGGTTTCTCCGAGGATCCGGACTACCGGCTGTTCATGCGCCATGTTCCATTGTTGGAACGGATGATAGTGGACAGCGGCATCAAGCTCATCAAACTGTACTTCTCAGTCAGCCAGAAAGAGCAGCTCAGGCGGTTTCATGCCCGCTCCAGCGACCCGCTAAAACAGTGGAAGGTGAGCAACGTTGACATGCGGTCGATAGACAAATGGCGGGAGTACACCGAAGCGAAGGAAGCAATGTTCTTGCTGACGAACTTCGAGGTCGCGCCTTGGACTATAATCAAGTCGGACGATAAGAAGCGGGCGCGCATCAACGCCATGCGGCATGTGGTGAACGTGATGGACTATCACGGCAAAGATCCGGATGTCGCGCATAGCCCGGACCCATCCATCGTAGCCTATTCGCACGAAGTCTATACGGCAGGCGCGCCAATTCAACAGGACTAGCGGCACGCAGCGCGCGGTACGATGCCGTCAGTCCGAGCGTCAATTTACCATACATTCCTACTGATAGTCCCTTCTTTCCTGATTGGAAATCCATCGGGAATCCGCGATAGAAGAAGGGGCTTTTCGCGTCCAAAATCTGATGTAATCGTGTCCTAGCTTCCCTTGACAAATCACTACAAATGTTCTGCAATATACGCAGGAACCGTAAGAATGCAGTTTGAGAACATTTGTAAATGCGAGAGGTCAGGCGATGTCGCAGAAGAATGGTGTTAGCAAGCCGGATGTGGCGCTGCTTGTAGGCACACGAAAGGGCGCGTTCGTGCTGTCGAGCGATAGCAAGCGCAAGAAGTGGGATCTGTCCGAGGTGCACTGCCGCGGCGGCGATGTGTACCACTTCGTGCAGGACCGTCGCAACGGCGGCACGGTGTACGCCGCGGTCAACTACATGGTGTGGGGCGCTGAAGTGCACATCAGCGAAGACTTGGGCTGCACCTGGCGCACGGCAGAAAGTCCGCCCAAGTTCGAGAATAGGGACGGTAAGACACTCAACAAGATTTGGCACATCGCGCCCGGCCGTACGAGCGAGCCCGGCGTGCTTTACGCAGGCGCGGATCCGGCATCGCTGTTTCGCAGCAACGACGGCGGCGAGAACTGGGAAGAAATCCGCAGCGTCGCCGACCATCCGACGAACAAACAC
>VXRI01000020.1 GCA_009838595.1 Chloroflexota bacterium
GGCTAAAGCAAGCTTCCGCCGTAACGCCCGCCTGCCAGTAAGCTTGCGCCATCGTCAGCTCGTACAGGTCGGTGAACAGGGTCAACGATGCGTGGTTAGCGGCGCTTTGCTGTGAGTTGTGCGCGGTATCTTGCATTTTCGATATGCTGCTATCGTTGTTAATCAGCATCCGCCAAGCGGATACCTGCGTTCAATGTTATGGACAGAATCAATGTGGCAACCTTTTTTGCGGTTGAGCATCATATTATCTGATACTCTGTGAATTAGAAACCGTTGCAGTTCCTTCCTCTTGAGGGAAGGGGCTGTTGATGAATGTACAAGCCGGCATTATTTCTAGGTTCTGATGTCATTTCACAATTCACCCCGTCATTTCTGCGACAGCAGGAATCCGGCGCTTGCAAACGGTGTCAGTGAGACAAAAAACGGCTACTGACCTGGGGTTCCTGTTTTCACGTGAATGTCACAAGTCTAGTAGGTGAGATTAAATTGAAGATGGACATAAATCTATATACCAAGAACATTCTGCTGGGCGCGGCGGTTACATTGATGTGCGTGGTTGCGATTGCGTGCGCTGGCAGTACGCCGGCAGCGCCAACGCAATCGGTGGCGCAACCCACGGCGCAACCCACATCAGCCACATCTTCGACCGAGACAGCCCGGCGTGTGGATGCAATGCCAACTGCCGTGCCTGCGTCGTCTAGCGCCCAATCACCTGGCACCCCTGCGACCGCAGAACAGCCAAGCGCGACTGCAACAATGCCGGTAACTCAAGCCATGCCGACAAGCACAGCTTCGGCTAAGGTCTCCATTGTGCCCACAAGCGCGCCAGAGCAATCGACACCAGCCACTGCCGCGACTACCACGCCTGCGCCAAGCGCAACTTCCGAGCAGCCGGCGGCGACCGTGACGGCTGTCGCAATACCGACAAGCGCGCCGCCCACCACCGTTCCCGCTGACACGGCGACGCCCGAATCCTCGCCGGTGGTGGCGCTGGCAACCGCTACGCCTGCTTTGGGCACGAACGACAGCACGGACAGCAGCGATGCAAGCTTGGACGCAAATATCGGCACGGAAATCGGCGACATCGCGCCCGGATTCGTACTGCCTAGCGCGCTTAGCGGCGACTTTGATTTGTCGGCGTTTAGGGGCGAGAAGAATGTGGCGCTGGTGTTTTATCGCGCGTTCTGGTGACCGTTCTGCCGTGCTCAGCTGGTCGAGCTGACCGACTATTACGAAGAAGTCGAAGGGCTGGATGCCATCGTGTTAGCGGTGAGCGCGGACGACCTTTCCGGAGCGACATCGGCGGCGCAGAGTTGGGGACCGCCTTTCCCTATCCTGTACAACTCGGATACGGCCGTCATTGAGAATTACGGCGTCTTGGCTGGCAAAATATCCAAGCCGGCGACTTTCATCATCGACAAGAGCGGCGTCATAAGCTGGAAGTACATCGGCAACGACAAGGCAGACCGCCCTAGTCCGCAGGCAGTATTGGAGCAGCTGCGCGCACTCGAAGGGTAGTTTGCCCGGAAGTCGGCGCACAATCTCAAGTACCTGATCCACGCCGCTAGATTCGGCTCGTCAATCCGTGCGCAAGTGCCGCGATGCGCTGCCGTTTAGCAGTCTAATAGCGTGTGGGCGACTAATGTTTGCCGTGCGCTCGCAAGTCCAAGGCGCGCATTTTGCGAAAATACACGCCTTGACACATGTTGCCAATAAATATAGGATTGGTTCATCGGGAGACCTAGATAATCTAGGGTTAACAACCTTATGGGAGGTGAGTATGGTTAGCATTGGCTTTACTATTTTCATAATACTCGCCGTCCTCATAGGCCTTACCATTGGGGCACTAGGTGGATACTTCGGGAGAGGGTTCCTGCAGAGGAAATCCTACGACGCTGCTAAATCGGAAGCAGCGCAAATACTGGAAGACGCCGAAGATGAACGGCGCGCAATCGTAGTTGAGGGCAAAGAGGAAGCCCTACAGTTTCGCACGGAAGCAGAATCCGAAATCCGCGAACGCCGTTCCGAGGTTCAGCGCACGGAGCGGCGCGTTGCTAATAGGCAGGAAAATGTCGAACGGCGCGCCAGTAACTTGGACCGCCGCGAGAGGAATCTGACCGACAAGGAAAAGTCGGTCAGCGACCTTAAGCAATCCCTGTCCGAGCTTCAAGCGAAGCGCAAGCAGACAATCCGCGAGATGAAAGAAGAGCACAATCAGCAGCAAGAAACGATGCGCTCCGAGCAGCTGGTTCGGCTCGAAGAAATCAGTGAATTGTCCATGTCTGACGCGCGCAACGAGTTGATGTACAACGCGGAGCAGGAAATCCAGCGTGACCTCGCAATCCGTTACCGCGCTCTCGAAGAGCAGGCAAGGATCGATGCCAATGAGAAGGCGCGCAATATCCTGTCGCTTGCCATTCACAGGTTCGCGGCAGATGTGGTCTCCGAAGCCACAGTAACCACAGTGCAACTCCCCAGTGACGACATGAAAGGTCGTCTCATAGGCCGTGAAGGGCGCAATATACGAGCAATCGAAAAGGCAACAGGTGTAGACCTGATAATAGACGACACACCGGAGGCGGTAACCCTTTCCTGCTTCGATCCTGTGCGCAGGGAAATTGCCCGTCTAGCCGTTACCAGCCTGGTATCGGACGGCAGGATTCACCCTGCCCGCGTCGAAGAGATGGTGGGCAGGTCGGAAAAGGAAGTGTCGGACATAATATGGAAGTGTGGCGAAGAAGCCGCCCTCGAAGTTGGCGTGCGAGGTCTGCATCCGGACATCGTGCGGCTGCTCGGACAGCTGAAGTATCGCTATAGCTACGGTGAGAATGTGCTACAGCACAGCATCGAAGTGGCACACTTGGCAAGCATGATAGCGTCTGAAGTGGGCGCGAATGTCAAGATTGCCAAGGCAGGCGGACTGCTGCACGATCTCGGCAAGGCGCTGTCACACGAGATCGAAGGACCGCACGCCGAAATCGGCGCAGACATTGCCTCCAAGCACAGCGTTGCGAAGGCGGTATGCGTCTGCATCGCCGAGCATCACGACGATGTGATGAGCAGCACCGAAGCGTTCATCGTTGCGGCGGCGGACGCCATCAGCGCGGCGCGGCCCGGATCACGGCGAGACACGGCGGAAAACTACATCAAGCGGCTCGAAAAGCTCGAAGAAGTCGGCCGTGCCTTCGACGGCGTGGAAAAGTGCTACGCCATACATGCAGGCCGCGAAGTCCGTGTGATGGTCAAGCCGCAATCCGTAGATG
>VXRI01000150.1 GCA_009838595.1 Chloroflexota bacterium
GCACCTACGACGGACTCGCGATTGCGCGCGCGGTCGCGGAGCATATCCACAACAATCCTAGGCTGGGATGCAAAACGCTATTCGCTACGCACTACCACGAACTGACGCAGCTCGCCGATATGCTGCCACGCACGTTCAACTACAACGTGGTTGTGAGCGAAGACAAGGGGCAGGTAGTGTTCCTTCGCAATATCGCACCGGGCGGCGCAGACCGCAGCTACGGCGTGCATGTGGCGCGTATTGCCGGAATGCCGTCCGGTGTGGTGAGCCGTGCGTGGGAAGTGCTCGCGGAATTGGAGAACGGCAGCAAGGCAAAAGGCGAGTCATCGCGTCGCAAAGGGGGCGTCCAAGTACAGCAGATGCCTCTGCTCACATTCGCGTCGCCTGTCGTCGATGAGCTTCTTGCCATCGACGTCGCGTCCATGACACCGCTCGATGCCATCAATCGCCTGTATGAATTACAGGAACGCGCAAGAGAATACCAATAGAATTCGGGTATCAAGCATGATTAGGCGGCGAGTGCCATAGTATTGCACAAAATAATACTATCTATTGTGAATATCATATAGATATTGGCACGCGCTTGTATTAATGTGTCGTAAGACTAGAGTATTCATTGATGCAATGTAGCAATGCAGTTTTAATTGGGAGTTATGAATACATAAAGCTGCGTATTGCAGATCCGCGACACCAGCGGAGAAAGGAAGGAACAAGCGAAATGGTAGAGTTCAAGGCATGTCCCAGGTGTGCTGGAGACCTGAAACTGACGAGGGACATGTATGGCGATTACAGAGAGTGTCTCCAGTGCGGTTACACGAAGGACATCATCCCCGAGCCAAAGACTAACTTTGACTGGGCGAAGACGCGCGGCAAGCCCGGTCGCAGGCGGAAGACCAAGGTCGCCGCATAGCACTGCATCCGCTGCCGCAGTGTCAATCGACTGACAATTTGCGGCACGCATCCAAACGACGATCCCTTTTGATGACCGGATAGCAAATTCGAACATCGAGAGGGATATGCTTTTCTCAAATGCCAGCCGGCAATTTCGCACTGTATCCTTGTGCGCCTTTATCCCCGCGCTTGCATCTGGTAGGCTTGCATCTGACGCCGATTTCACCCCACTTATGCGAATGAACCGCAGCGGCATATTGTTCCCTGGGTATAGATGGCTAGAGTAAATGGTTAGGCAGCGCAACAGTACCTACCTACTTGATGGGGCCTGCTTAATGGGGAAAGTTAGGATAGGGGTGAAATTTCCGTCCGCTGCAGGTCTGAACACGCAAAAGCGTTCTTCGACAACTGGTAGAAGTCATGACAACGACAGTTAAAGTAAGAGTGCCGGCTACGACCGCGAACATGGGCCCCGGCTTCGACTGCCTGGGGATGTCGCTGGACATCTGGAACACGATCGTCGTAGAGCCGAACAGTTCGGTATCCGGCGACGAGATTATCTCCATAAGCGGCGAGGGAAGGGACAGCCTACCCACCGACGCCGGTAACCTCGTGTACCAGAGTTTCAAGCGCATCTACGACGGGCTAGGCATTCCAGCGCCGGCAGTGCGCCTTACCTGCGAGAACGAAATACCGCTCGGGCGCGGGCTAGGCAGCAGCGCGGCGGCGGTCGCCGGTGGCTTGCTTGCGGGCAGCGAGCTGAGCGGCGCCAGGCTGTCGTCCAAGCGCATACTGGAACTCGCGGCCGAAATAGAAGGACATCCGGACAACTCCGCGGCGGCGATACTTGGCGGCTGCCGCATAGTCGTGAGCGATGGCGACGGTTACTTGACCGAACCCGTGAATGTGCCGGACGAACTGAAGACGATCCTGTTCGTGCCCGACGTGCCGATGGCGACCGACGAAGCGCGAGGCGTGCTGCCACCCACGATTAGCAGGCAAGACGCCGTGTTCAACATTGGCAGAACCGCTCTGCTGGTCAACGCCTTGGCGAGCGGCAACCTCAAGCATCTCGAAACCGCGACCGAAGACATGCTGCATCAACCCGCGCGCCAGAAATTGTTCTTCCCCATGAAGAACATATTCCGCGCGGCGATGTCGGCTGGCGCGCTTGGGGTCTTTCTGTCAGGCGCGGGGTCGAGCGTGCTGGCGCTGGCGCGAGACCGCGAGTACACCATCGGATACGAAATGGCAGACGCTGCGATGAAGTCCGGCGTCGATGGCGCAATAAAGGTAACTAAGCCGACTCAACTCGGGGCACATGTAGTGGGGCAGTCGGTCAGTTAGCCAGTTGAATTGACGAGTAAGGGGCTGTATATGGTACAGGCCAAGCCGAAAGCGAAACTTACTTATGACGACTATGTGAACTTGCCGGGCGATGAGCGGTATGAACTTATCGACGGGGAGTTGATATTGGTTGCATCACCGAGCGAGAGACATCAGTGGACTGCCACTCGACTGTATCGCTTAATGTTACTCGCAGAAGACATGGGACTAGGGTGGGTATATTTCGCTCCGTTCGATGTAGTCCTGACCGACAAAGATGTAGTGCAGCCGGACTTGCTGTTCATATCGAGGGAAAGTGCGAATATACTCACGGCTGCGAATGTGCAAGGAGCGCCGGACTTGGTGGTGGAGATACTCTCGCCATTCACATCGAGACTTGACCGCACCCGTAAGCGCGAACTGTATGAACGGCATCAGGTCAAGGAGATGTGGTTAGTGGACCCGGAAGAGCGGAAGATATGGGTGCTGTTGCTTCGGGCCGGCAGTCTGGAAGTTGCGGGAGAATATGGCGAAGGGCAGAGTTTCAGTTCGGCTATTCTGGGTGGATTGGCAATTGAATTGGAAGCTGTGTTCCAGGCGCGGAGTTGACCTGATGGTAAAGGACTGGGATGTTAGTCGGCATGAAGGCTATGGCGCGGATGTCGTGTAGTATTTCCAAATGGAAAATAGTCGTTGAGCCGCTCTGGATTCCTGCGAGAGCAGAGTTGACCGATACACCAAAAGAAACAGACCAACCGAAAGACTGCAGACCACCATGCTAATCGTACAGAAATATGGCGGAAGCTCGCTTGCGGACGCCGATAAAATTCGCAATGTCGCCGGGCGCATCGCGCGCAGCAGGGATGCTGGCAACAGAATCATCGCCGTCGTGTCCGCTATGGGCGACACCCCCGACGACCTCATCGACTTGGCAAACGAGATTTCAGCGCGACCGGACGCGCGCGAAATGGACGTGCTGCTATCCACCCGCGAGTTGGTGTCCTG
>VXRI01000189.1 GCA_009838595.1 Chloroflexota bacterium
GTCTAACCATCTGGAGATGGTGATGTTCCTAATGGAAGAAGCCAGTGAAAGCACAGATAGCAGGCTATATTGTTATAGTTCTTCCGCGACACGCTCTTGCGCGAGTTTGATGGCTTTGTCAGCGTCAACCCTGTTGTCGTCTTCATCTTCGTCCTCACGCCGCCTATCCTCTGGTCTGGGCGGAAAGGACGCTTGATATTCTGCGTCTTTTGTACTCCCCTCAGTTGAAGCAGACGCGAAGAGATTAGCGACTTTTGGCAATCGGACGCGCGGTTCATTGACAAATGGTTAGGCTTGGTGCTAATCTCATCCTGATAATCTATATCTGGAATGGCAATGGGGGGCAGGTCGCCTTCCTGCCGGATTTTACTGGGAGGGTAGATATGGCAAGATCCGAAGTTTTCTATATGGATGCCCATTCGGAATCCACGGAAACTAGCCTCGTCGCGAAGACGACTACGGTGTTTGACGCCGCCGGGCTTGACGAGATGATTAAGCCCAACGACATCGTGGCTATCAAACTTCACTGCGGCGAGTGGAACAATACGGCGTACCTGCGACCCGTCTATGCGCGGGCGGTGGCGGACCGCATCAAGGAGTTGGGCGGACGACCGTTCGTCTGCGACACGACCACATCCACCTATTCGCCTTGGGGCTCGCGTTCCAGCGAGCTGGACATCTTGCTTACGGCAGAGCGCAATGGCTACAACTCGGCGACGCTGGGCTGCCCGTTCATCTGCGCGGACGGCTTCATCGGCACAAGCGACTTCCGAGTGGACATCCCCGAAGGCTACCTGCTAAAGGAAGCCTATGTCGCGCAGGCAATCGCGGCAGCTGATGTGCTCATCGTGTTGACCCATTTCAAGGGGCATGGAATGGGCGTCATCGGCGGCGCGCTCAAGAACATCGGCATCGGCGCGCAGTCCAAACGCGGCAAGCTGAATGTCCACATGGGCGGGCATCCAAACTACGGCTACGGCGCGGCGGCGATTTTCCATCCGGAACGCTTCCAGGGCAAGGAGAATACGCCGGACTGGGAAATTCTCGAGGACTGCTGCCCGTTCGACCTGTATCACATCAACGAGAACGATGAGTTGGAATGGGATAGAGACCGCTGCGCAACCTGTCTCGGCTGCTTCGGCGTCATGGGGCCACGCGGTCTCGCTGAAATTCCGCCCGTCAACTTTGACGCGGTCGATGTCGCCATCGCGGACGCCGCCTTGGCAGTGGAGAAGGTTGTCGGACGCGACAAGGTCGGTTACATCAACCTGGCTATCGACGTCTCACCTCGCTGTGACTGCGCCAACCACGCGGACGTTCCCATTGTTCCGAATCTGGGCGTGTTCGCCAGCAAGGATGCCGTAGCGATTGACATGGCGTGCGTTGACAAGGCGAAGGAATCTCAGGGCATGCCCGGCTCCGCCGCCGAGTTGATGGAAGCGCACCATCCGGGCGACCACAAGTTTGAAGCCGCCGCCGCGACATTCCACGGTCAGAGCGAAGTCGCAAGCATCAACACCGGACACGAGATTGGCTTGGGCAGCCGTGACTACACGCTGATCGAGGTAGAACCGCAGGACGCCGAAAGGCACAAGTTCCCGTACGACCGCAGGCCCAGCCGCCAGAGGTTCAAGGAGCGCTTCGCCAAGTTCCAGCCGTTCCCGTATGACAGGCACGACGGCAAGGGCTTCCTCCGCAACGACGTTGTGGACTTCGAGACCGTCAAGCGGCACTATGACCACTCTACCAATGGCCACCAAGAAGAGGAAATCGAGATCCGCGAGTTGCAGCCTGCCGACGACGACGAATAGGCTTCCGTAACGGGCTGAATTAAGGGGGACGCCGTTCTATTATGGACGGCGTCCCTTTTTTGGCATACCACACAGTTGGATTTATAGACGATGTTCGGCATGGGTGAGATTGGCAGATGCTGACGACGGTTGTGTCACTGGCACTAGGAACAGTTGTCGTCCGGAATGGGCTGAATTGGCAGCCCATTGCAACACAAGGAATGAAAGAGAATGATACGCCTACTCCGACTTGTTTCGCCGGCGTCCACAGTTAAGAGGCGGGTCAAGCACTCAGGTCCACCGGGACGCTCCGTGGACTGGAAGATAAACTGAACCGTCTGAATCGTACTTCCGCCTGCGTAACCGGGTGTGCGCGCACCCTAGTTCGGGGACACTTTGTGATTCAGAAAGCGACGATTGAAGCAGCGCTGCGACTTCTTGTAGCGGAATGAAAAGGAGGGACGCCGCCCATGATAGAACGGCGGCCTTTTACTATGCGCTCATGCGAACGGTTGCTTGCGTCCTAATTGTGCCCAATGGTATGGTAGAAGCAGCAAGTACAAATCTACCCACAAGGGAAGTTCTATGAGTCTCAACATCAAGAACGAAGAAACTCATCGATTGGCGAGAGAACTGGCGCATATTACCGGCGAGACGATGACCGGCGCGATTACGATAGCGTTGAAAGAGCGTCTGAAACGCGAGAGACGAGCGCGGAGCGCGGAGACACGCGCGCGCGAACTTCACGCCGTCGGGAAACGCTGCGCCCGTCTGCTTAACGATGGGCCGTCGGCAATCGAGCATGGGGACTTCCTGTATGACGAGAGCGGGTTGCCGAAGTGATAGTCGATACATCGGCGCTCCTCGCGGTGTTGTTTGATGAGCCGGATGCGATGCTCTACGCGAGGACGATAGCGGAAGCTCCGAACTGTCGCATGTCGGTGGCGAACTTCATGGAAGCGGCTTTCGTCGTTGAAAGTCGGGCGGGGGTTGCAGGCGGTCATGAGCTCGACCTATTCTTAGAAGCCGCAGCGATAGATTTGGAGCCGGTTACCGTAGAGCAGGCGCGGGCAGCGCGACGAGCATGGCGTAGATTTGGAAAGGGCAACCATCGCGCCGGAATGAACTTCGGTGACTGCTTCGCCTACGCCTTGTCGGAAATCACCGGAGAACCGCTCCTCTACAAGGGTGCTGATTTCGCCCTCACCGACGTGGAGACTACCCAGTTACAGTCGGAATCATGACGATGTCGCAAGTCCCTTAATGCTGTTATTCCGAGCATCATTTCATTGTGCCATTCCGAACGCAGTGGGGAATCTGAAATAGGTTGTAGGCAAACCTATTACAGACTTTAGATTTCTCGCTTCGCTCGAAATGACAAGTGAAAAGGAAATGACAAGGGAAAAGGAATTGATATGTGAAAAGCGAA
>VXRI01000034.1 GCA_009838595.1 Chloroflexota bacterium
AAGGCCCACCTGCCGCGGGGGGGGTGGCTTTTTCGCCGCCATATCCCGTCTGGTGACCTGTTAATCCTTCCCCGTGAACACATCCACCGCCGAGCGAGGCGGCGGGTGGGTAAGCCTCGCCCCTTCCACACCGGGCGACATATTCAGATTCGATATCCACCCGGGGAAGAATGTGTTCCTGCAAAGCGGCTCGTTCCTCGCTTGTGACGAAAATGTGCAAACCGACTCGAAGTTTCAGGGATTCAGAGGCTTCTTCAGCGGCGAGAGCATGTTCTTCCTGAGAGCGTACACTGAAGGTGGAACGGGAACGGTCTATTACAACGCTTATGGCGCAATCAAGAGAGTTCCCGTAACGCCCGGGCAGGAACTGGTCGTTGACACCGGGCATCTGGTTGCATTCACAGACGACGTGGAATACTCGATAGGCAAGGTAGGCGGGATTCGCTCTCTGCTCACAGGCGGCGAAGGCTTGGTGATGAAGTTCAGGGGCAACGGACATGTCTGGATTCAGACGCGCAACCTGGAATCGCTGGTAAGCAAGATACTTCCCTTCTTGCCGAGGAGCGAAAACTAGCCAGCGCCCGAGGCTAATAGGATCCGCAAGATGTATAGGATGGGATGGTGTGATACACTCCAAGCAAACTTATGGCGTATATACTTTTGCTCTGAATTGACAGGAGGGTGCTAATGGTTGTTGAGACGAAAAAGGACCTTGAACTGCTGGCACACCTGATGCGCCGCGCCGGCTTTGGTGCGCCACGCGCGCAGATCGAAGAACTCGATACGAAGGGCTACGACGCAGTTGTCGATTACCTGCTAAACCCGCCCGAGAACGCCGCGTGGCTAGGCGACTACATGGTGCGCCGCTTCCACCACGAGCAATCCGGCATGATGGGACCGAGAGCGTCCGGAGAGAACTGGCTCTACCGCATGGTCACATCCGAAGCACAGCTGCAGGAAAAGATGTGCCTGTTCTGGCACGGCATCTTCGCCACCGGCTACCCGAAGGTCATCCACGGTAAGGTGCTATGGAATCAGATACGCATGTTCCGCAGACACGGGCTGGGCAACTTCAAGGACTTGCTCATCGAGCTGTCTAAAGACCCGGCGATGATTGTCTGGTTGGATAATTACGACAATCACAAGGGCGCCATCAACGAGAACTACGGGCGAGAACTGCTCGAGCTATTCAGCATGGGCGTCGGGCACTACTCCGAAGAGGACATCAAAGAAGCGTCTCGCGCGTTCACGGGCTGGACTATCGGCAACACCGAGTACATGGTGCTGCGCTCCGAGCGCGATTCCGACTGGCCCTATGGCAGAATTTCGTGGCACTTCGACTACCGCGCGGAAGACCATGACGAAGACGAAAAGACCTTCCTCGGGCAGACTGGTAACTTCAACGGCGAAGACATTGTGGACATCATCTGCCAGCAGGAAGCGACAGCGTACTTCATCGCGCGGCACATGTATCACTTCTTCGTCGCGGACGAGCCGCCCGTGCCGGCCTGGCCCTACACGCCACCGCGCGACGAAGTCGCCATCAAGACGCTGATGGACGCCTACTTCGACAGCGGCTACGACATCCGCGAGATGCTGCGCACGCTGTTCACTTCAGACTTCTTCAAGGACGAAGACGCGCGCTATGAGAAGGTTAAGAGCCCGGCGGAACTGGTCGCTGGCATTTTGCGGCTCACCGGCGAGTTCGATAGGCCACGCCGCGAAATCATGGACAGGTCTCTGCAGATGAACTTCATGGGGCAGATGCTGAACAATCCGCCTAGCGTGGAGGGCTGGCACCAAGGCGCGGAGTGGGTGGATACCGGCACGCTGGTTGAGCGCATCAACTTCGCGTCCGAGCAGTTCGGCGATACGGATAAGTCCGGTGTCAAGCGCATGATCGACGACGTTATGGCAGACGAATACGCAGTCTCCCCGGCGCGTCTTGTTGAAGCGTGCTTAGACCAGCTCGGCGTCATCGAAGTATCGGACGAGACGCGCGAAGTGTTAGAGCGCTTCGCGGAACAATCCGGTGAGACTCGCACGCGCGAAAAGGTCGCCAACCTGCTGCGCTTAGCCACCGCCACCCATGAGTTCCAGCGGAGTTAGTTCGTCAGTCTTTCAGGTCGCCAGTATAATGCTTGGTGGTCGAATAACACGACCGGACATCATTATGCACAAACTTGGCTATCCTTGGGTCGGCGTACGCACAGCCTGAATCTCGCACAAGAGTCAGTCTCGTTCGAGCGCCAAATCTGAACTCTGTCAACTGACGACTGATTGATTGAAGTACTGACAAACTTAAGGACTAGCCATGACCACTGCTACTACCACGACCGAATTACTGCAATATGAGCGCACGCTCGGGCTATCCGTGATGGAAGGGCGCGGATTCTACTATCCGGCGGACACCGTTATCGGCGACAACGGGCGACTGTATGTCGTGAATCGCTCGCTGGAAAGCGTGGACAGGGGCGTTCGCGTTACAGTCTGCGACATCGAAAGCGAATACTACGGCACTTTCGGCGCGTATGGCGAAGGCGACGGGCAGTTCATCTGGCTGACCTCCGGCGCGAAGAACAGTGCGGGCGACATCTACTTGACCGACGAATATATGCACCGCGTGACTGCGTTTGACGCTGAGGGCAACTTCCTGCAGGTCTGGGGAACGCAAGGCAGCGGCGAAGGCGAACTCGACGGACCATGCGGTATCGCCTTTGACGCGGACGACAACCTTTATATCAGTGACACATACAATAACCGCGTGCAGAAGTTCACAGTGGGCGGCATGCATCTCGCGTCGTTCGGCGTGGGCGCGCTGTCTATGCCCTGGGGCCTGACCATCGCGCCGAGCGGTGATATTTATGTCGCGGACTGGGGCAACGATCGAATTGTGCGCTTTACGCAGAGAGGCGAGTTCGTGGCGGCGTATGGCGAGCCCGGGCGCGGCGAAGGGCAGCTCGTCAAACCGGCGAGCGTGGCGGTGGACGCACAGGGCAATGTGTATATCGCGGACTGGGGCAACGAGCGCGTGCAAGCGTTCGACGACGCAGGCAACTTTCGGCAGCTGCTGCGTGGCGAAGCTACCCTATCCCCGTGGGCGACGAACTTCCTCAGCATCAACCGCGAAGAAGGCGAGGCGCGGTCGCGTGCGAACCTCGATCTGGACATCGATTTTTTCGACCCGGGCGATCCGCACGAGGTATCGTCGCAC
>VXRI01000001.1 GCA_009838595.1 Chloroflexota bacterium
ATGATGGTGTATTCCATATCGCATTCACTCCTTTAGTCCCGCTTGTTTCAGGATGCTGTTCCAAGTTCCGTTTGGCAGGTCATCGCCCGGCTTGCCGGCAATCGTTTCGCACGCTCACTCGCTCTCTCCCACAGGCGCGCTTTCGGGCGATAGCAAGGTTACATGGTCGCGCTCTATTTCTTGATGGAATGACGCTGGCAGCCTAGCCCAGTCGTGCACCTGCACGATGATGGGTATGTTGGATTCTTGAAAGGCTCGGCGCAGGTTGTCGAAATCGAACGACGGCAACGGCTCCAGTCCAGGAGCGCGCAGCGCAAGGTCGAGGTCGCTTGCTTCGTGGCTGGTTCCGTTGATGCGGCTGCCGTAAGCCCACACTTCGGCATAAGGCGCATGCTCTCGCAGTATCGTCTCTATCTGCCGTCGGTAGCGCAATGGCAGGCTCAGGCGGTCAGGCATCGTAAGCCTCTGCTAACACTTGCGCCAACTCTTTGGCGTCCTCGATGAATTGAGGCAGCAACTCTAACGTCGCTTCGGCGTAGTCCTCGCCATATCGATGCGCTGTGTTATTGCGGCTGGTCCGATATACAAGCCAGCGCTCGCAGGCGTCAATCGAGATAAGCCCATGCTTTGCCGCGTATCGGAATATGTCCCTGAAAATCAGCTCGTCCACCTGCCGGTTGGATGCGAAATATGGGCGTATCCTCTTCTTCAGCAACACGCCTGACTGTTCCGAGATAAGCTCGAACTCTTTGACGCACGCAGAGCGAAACACTTCGTTTATGAAGTCACCCGGCTCGTGCTGCTGCATCTGTTCAAACGCCAGTTCAAGCGTTCCTATGCAGCGAAATAGAAAATCGGTGTTGAGGCGCATGGCGCTTTTCTCTATTCTCTCAATTATCTGTTCAGTCAATTGAACCCCAGCCGCTCCAAGTTTTCGGCAATGGCGGCGTCCAGCCTAGCGGCTTCCGCTTGCTGCTCTCGCCACTCGGCGGCAAGGCGTGTCATCTTGTCCTCGAACGGCTCGCCGTCGTCTTGCTGCGGCTTAGCGCCCACATAGCGGCCCGGCGTCAGTATATAGTCGTGGGAGCGAATCTGTTCCAGCGTGGCGCTCTTGCAGAAGCCGGATATGTCCTCGTATTCGTCCCGTCCTTCGCGCCATGCGTGGTATGTGCCGGCGATTCTGCCTATCTCTTCCTCCGAAAGTTCGCGGTGGGTTCGGTCAACAAGGCTGCCCATGTCGCGGGCGTCGATGAAGAGCGTCTTCCGGCGGCGGTCGCGGAAGCTGCCGTTGCGCCGGTTGCGCGCCAGAAACCAGAGGCATACGGGTATCTGCGTTGACCTGAAGAGTTGCCCCGGCAGAGCAACCATGCAGTCCACTAGGTCTGCTTCGAGAAGGTTCTTGCGTATCTCGCCTTCGTTGGACTGCGCCGATGACATAGAGCCATTGGCGAGCACGAAGCCCGCTGTGCCGCGCGGCGACATGTGATGAACCATGTGCTGCACCCAGGCGAAGTTGGCGTTGCCTGCGGGTGGCGTTCCGTACTGCCAGCGCAGGTCATCGCGCAGTCTGTCGCCGCCCCAGTCTGAGACATTGAACGGCGGATTGGCGAGTATGTAGTCAGCCTTCAGGTCCGGGTGGCGGTCGTTGTGGAATGTGTCGCCATGCTCTATCTGCCCGTGTATGCCGCGAATGGCGAGGTTCATCTTGGCAAGCCGCCAAGTAGTGTGGTTCGACTCCTGCCCGTAGATGGAAATGTCGGCTGTCGTTCTGCCGCCGTTTCCCCGGCGTGGGCTGACAATGCGGCTGCTGTGGGAGCGGATGAACTCCATTGACTGCACGAACATGCCGGACGAGCCGCAGCAGGGATCGTAAACTCGTCCGTTATAGGGTTGCAGCATCTCGACCAGCAGCCTCACCACGCCGCGCGGCGTGTAGAACTCACCGCCCCTGCGCCCTTCCGCCAGCGCGAACTGTGCTAGGAAGTATTCGTACACTCTGCCCAGCACATCCTGAGCGCGCGCTTCGGCGTCACCGATTCTTATATCGCTGATGAGGTCTATGACCTGGCCTAGCCGTGTCTGGTCGAGCGATTGCCGCCCGTATTCCTTCGGCAGGACATCTCTGAGCACCGGGTTGTCGCGCTCTATCGCCGACATCGCATCATCTACAAGTCGCCCTATCGTGGGCTGGCGAGCATTGGCTTGAAGCAGCGTCCAGCGCGCTTCCTGCGGCACCCAGAATATACCGATAGCGAGATACTCCTCCGGGTCTTCCGGGTCTGCATATTCGCTTTCCACCAGTTCCTCAAGGCGCGCATGCGCTTCCTCGAATGCGTCGGAGATGTACTTGAGGAATATCAGCCCCAGCACGACATGCTTGTACTCTGATGCGTCCATACTGCCGCGCAATGCGTCCGCCGTCCGCCAAAGCTGCGCGTCGTAGTTGGCGAAGTCGGCGGTAGATTCTGGTGCGGGCGCTGCTTGTCGTGTGGTCATTGCGGATGCCTCCGGATGTGCGGTATGTTGACGACAATGATAGTAAAGCACGATTTAATTTGTTCGGCAACTTGTTTGGCATGGTGCTTCCATTAAACATGTAATCACTCTCGTATAATGTGTCACAAATAGCATAAATCGCAGGTTTGACGACTATGCTTATTTGGCGCAATAGCGAGCAAGCAGAGGCACTCAGTCTTCGAATCCTCTCGATAGACATTGATGTCCAACCACACACTGACCAGATTCTCGCGCTCGCCGCGGTCAGAACTGCAGGCGATGCAAGCACAGAGGTTGTTCTCCGTCACAACAGACGCGACTTGCCCGCGACGCTTACAAGACTCGACTCACTAGCCGTGGACGCGGATTTTCTGCTGGGGCATAATCTTATACTTCTCGACCTACACAAGCTCCACGTCGTATCGCCGCGCATGGAACTCTTCGACATACAGCAAGAAGATAGTCTCATGACGGGTTAGGGACTTACGGAACTTTGCGATAAGGTATCATTGAAATGTTGCAATACACTTTGACGCAATGTTAATGTACATTAAGCGGGTTTCAAACACTGATCTCACCGCTAATCTCACCGAATTGCCCTTGTAGGTTACATTCACAACATGAATGGACATTCGTTCTCTTCCAAAATCGGGGGGGGGGGGGTAATACCGGCTGGCCTCCCCTGTCTATATAAAACTTATGCCGGTC
>VXRI01000202.1 GCA_009838595.1 Chloroflexota bacterium
GCGGTCAGTTCTTCGCGGGGCTTTGCGTGCTTTTCGCCCATGCTGATGAACCACTCGTCCACCAGTCGGAAGACCAGCTCCGAATCGCAGCGCCAGCAGACAGGGTAGCGGTGCGAATATCGTTCCAGATTGTAGAAGACGCCCTTGGACTTCAGGCTGTCGTAGATGGCGTCGTTCGTATCATAGACATTCTGTCCGGTAAGCCAGTCGAAGCCTGCCACGAAATCTCCGTATTCGTCGAGCGGCGCGATGGCGGGAATGCCGTTTTCGTTGCCCAGCTCGAAGTCTTCCTTACCGGCGCCGGGCGCGATGTGCACGATGCCCGTGCCTTCGCTCTCACTCACCTCGTCCCACGCGACGACGCGGTGCTCAACGCCTTTCTGCACGGGTAGTTCCCCGAACGGCGCCCGGTATCGCGCGCCGACAAGTTCGCTCGCCGGCAGTTCGCCCAGCACTTCGTAGTCGCCCTTCAGCACGGACGCGCGTTCTTTTATGAGGTACAGTGTATCGTCGCCCTGCCGCACCTTGATGTAGGTCTTTTCGGGATGCACAGCGGCGGCGGCGTTCGCGGTGAGCGTCCAAGGCGTGGTCGTCCAGACCAGCAAGGATTCGCGGTCGTCGAAGTCTAGCAGTGGGAACTTGACGAACAGACCGGGGTGTACGATTTCCTTGTAGCCTTCGGTTACGATTTCGTGCTCGGACAGGCCCGTGCCGCAGCGAGGGCACCACGGCATAACATCGCGCCCTTCGTACAGCCAGCCCTTCTGGTGGCAAGTCTTCAGGAAGTGCCAGATGGTGTAGTTATTCTCATCGGACTTGGTGTGATACGAATCGTCCCAGTCCATCCAATAGCCGAGCCGGATGCTTTGCTGCGAGATGATGTCGGCGAAGCGGTCAACGCGCTGCTTGCACATATCCACGAACTTGCCCACGCCGAACGCTTCGATGTCGCGTTTAGACTTGAAGCCGAGTTCCTTTTCCACTTCGACTTCGATCCAAAGCCCTTGCCCATCGAAGCCGTTCTGATAGCGTTGGTCATAGCCCTGCATAGCGCGAAAACGCAAGAAGATGTCCTTGTATGAGCGGCCCCAGGCGTGGTGAACGCCCATAGGGTTGTTAGCGGTGATGGGCCCGTCGATAAACGAATGAGTCTTATCGGCGCCGGAATTGCGCTGCATATACTTGGCGGGGATGTCGTTGCGCTCCCACCAGTCGAGGATGTCGCGTTCCATAGCAGCGAAGTCGGTCTTAGTATCGACGGGATTGAACATGGGTAAAATCTCCTGCAACACGCACTGATGCATCGAATAGACAAGCGATTAGTCTATTGTATCGCATTCGCCCGATGTATCAATGTTTTATTCGCGGGGGAGATTTCAGTGAGGGGATAAGATAGCGCAGGTTGGACCTGGCGCACGACTGAGCCTGCGGTCAAGTGTAACAAGCGGGCAATCGAGTGCCTCTGCCAACGCGACATACCATGAGTCGTAGATGGTCAGATTGTGCCGCAAATCCCATATTCGGTCGGCGAACGGGGTAAACGGATACAGAACAATGTCGATATCGAATAGATCATCGTAGGCTGCTGCCGCTTCCGCGTGTGATAGTTGCCCTGTGAGTTCCATCCGCCGCAAGATATTGCTGGCTTCCGCAAGCGCCAGTTCCGGACAAGCCAAGTCCTGCCAGCAAAGGCGTCTTCTACCCATCTACCATCGCTGCCGTAATCCACCAGGGACGCGACCAGCGCGGAAGAATCGGCAATGGCAGTCATTTGCGATCCGCGTCGCGCGCTTCCAAGATTTCAGCTGCCGTAATCCGCGTCCGTGACGCCTCTTTGCGCTTGCGTACTTTTTCAAGCCACTCATTCGTGGAAAGCTTAGGAACATTCACTGCGCGCCTGATTCTTTCGAGGTCTTCTTGTTCTGTCCACAAGTCCGCAGCAGGCTTCACTTTCTCGGCACGCTCTTCCTTAGAGAGTTTCGATTCCACCTCGACGGTCAGCGACACGATTTCGCCTTCGGACAGGTCGAGCGGCGTGAGCGGCGTGAGCGAGCCTTCGGAGTATCTTGCTCTTACCTTCTGAAGCATGTTGAAAGCCTTTCTTTAGCAGTGATAGCTGTCATACGCTGGGACGCGGCACCGCCCTTGAATACACAGGGCCTACCTATCGAGTCGGCGGATAATTCGCTCTGGTGCAGCCAAACTCAGCGTGTTCATCCCAGCATGTGTCGCAGAGGTCTTGACCGCAGCCGTAGCACTTCAAGGTAGGCAACCATGTCCCACATCGCTGGCATCTGTTCATCGCCTGTCGCCCCTTCCCAACGATTAGGTTTCAGGTCAGCATAGCATAGCTTTTGCCGGACCATCCTGCAGACCTTGCAGATGCGCCAGCAAATCCGCTGTGTCGGCTTCAAGGCGACATTCCCAAATCACGAACACTGTCCAGCCCAAATCGCGCAGATTGGCTTGATTGACGGCGTCGCGTGCTATGTTGCCGTCCAACTTCTTGCTCCAGAACTCGGTGTTTGTAGTCGGTCGCTTCTGCCCTTTGCGGCAATCGTGTCCATGCCAAAAGCAACCTTGCACAAGAACGGCAGTTTGGTATCGTCGCAGCACCAAGTCAGGTGAGCCGGGGAGTTTGCGCACATTGAGACGATAGCGAAAGCTCGCGTGCCAGACAGCGTTTGATCAATGCCAAATGGTGCTATGATGTTGTGAAGTCCATTCGTTTGACGAGTCTGACTGAACTACATTGCTTGAACCTTACATACGTTGAATTTTCAGCAGGCTGTATGTAGTTTTTTCCTCGCCGGTGGCTTCGTTAATTTCCAGATGTGGTTGCAGTGTAGCTTGGCACGGAGCACGCAACGGAAATTGATCTACGTCTGAGAAAGCCTCTCTGTCAATAGAACCCACAAAACTTTCTTCCGTATCCGACGTCTGTATTTCAAATCTCATTGTCCGGGTATTTCCACCGATGAATATTCCTTGAAGAATCAGGTTATCCTGAACCTGATTAGCGACGCTCTCAATTTGAGCTATTATGTTTCGTGCTGACTCGTGGGTTATACGAACCTGGCGTGCCTTTGCTCGTCCCGGTTGACTCCAAGTTAACGAAGCTGCGCCTAGTGAAGTCTCTATTACGGATAGAAAATCACCGTAGTTCTTAGCAACACGGGCTCTGTAT
>VXRI01000279.1 GCA_009838595.1 Chloroflexota bacterium
ACCTCTGTATGCGAACGATCCCCCCCCCCCATCCTGACATTCCTCGTTAGAGTCTCTCTTGGCAGGAGAAAGAACAAACAAGATTTGACGCGGCGTTGGGGGCTGATATAATTCCATTTACGAGACTATTTTATCAGAATTAGAGGAGTAGATATGCCGACGCCTCGCTATCAGGATGACAGCATTATCATTCACAAGATGGAATGTGGGCCCTACGAGAACAATATGTACCTCGTGGTGTGTCCGCAGACTAACGAGAGCATTCTCATCGACACGCCTGCGGATCCGGAGCCAATGATCGAGCTTGCGAAGACTACCAGTGTCAAGGCAATCATCATCACGCACAATCACATAGACCACCTACTCGGTTTTGACGCTGTTACGGAGGCGATAGACGCACCTGTGGGCATCGGCACGGCAGACGCAGACGCACTGCCGCGTCCGGCGGACAGATTGATTAACGACGGCGATGTGATTTCAGCGGGGAACGTGAGCCTCACCGCGGTGTTCACGCCCGGACACACTGCCGGTTCCACTTGCTTCTACACGCCGGGACATCTGTTTTCAGGCGATACGCTCTTCCCCGGAGGACCGGGCAAGACAGGGTCGCCGGAGTTGTTCCGGCAGATTGTAGAGAGTATAACTACGAAGTTGTTCACATTGGGCGACGACGACAATGTGTTCCCCGGGCACGGCGGCGATGAAACCGATGTAAAGACTGCCAAGGCAGAATATGCGGATTTCGCCTCGCGCGAGCATCCGGACGACCTTTTCGGCGACGTGCTGTGGAAGGACGCGTAGAGAGGGAAGACGGCAGGAAAACACGCTGCCCGGACATCGCTATCGAGTCGCAAGACGGCGTAGGATGGCATATACCTCACAAGGCGAGCTACGATGCGCCGGTTGCGACTGGCGGCGACGCATTGCCAGATGGTGAAGGAACGCCCGGCAACGATGCCAAGCCATGTAATAACGGTAATGCAATTGGCGCAAGAATCGTACCATGGTCGTTGCGTGATGTTGCCATCGCGTCCGTGCTGTTCGTACCTGCGGGCGTCGCCGGCAGCATTGGCTTAGGACTGGCGATAGCGTGGCTGGGAATCGTCGAAGAGGGGCTTATGGCGGGCGTGCTGGGCAGCGCGCTTTTGCCGGCTGCGCTTATAGCGGCGAGTTGGATATTCGGAGTGCGGAGGCACGGTGTATCGGCTGCGATGCTGGGATTCCGCCGAGCATCCCTAGTCGAGACGGCGTGGCTGCCAGTAGTGGTGCTGGCGATTGGGCTGTCGGCTGCGATGGTGTATGCGCTCATCGTTGAGGCGCTGGGCATCGACATCCTGCTGCCGGAGCAGAATCTCGACGAGTTGGCATCGTTCGAAGGGCTTGCGCAAGTGCCGGTTTTCGCGGTCGTCGGCATACTCGCGCCGCTCGGTGAAGAGGTGTTTTTCCGCGCGTTCCTGCTCACAGCGCTCGTCACAGCGATTGGCAAGCTGCGAGGTATGCTATTTGGCGCGGCGATATTCTCGGTGGCGCATCTGACCATTGGCACGCTGTTTCCGATATTCGTGCTGGGTGTGCTGCTGTCATGGCTGTACTTGCGATCAGGCTCTATATGGCCGCCATTTGTGGCGCACGCGGCACAGAACGCCTTGGCGCTGGTGGCGCTGGAATTGCCGTTCGACACTCCGACAGCACTGATTCTGACATAACGATGACACATAAGGGCTATACAAAGGAAGGCTATGACCAACCGCATCGATACGACACTGGCAGCGCTGAGGGCTGAAGGCAAGTACGCGGTCGTCCCGTTCATCACGATGGGCTATCCGACACTCGCGGTCTCGGTGGGAGTGGCACAATCCGTGCTGGAAAACGGCGCGGACATGCTCGAACTGGGCATTCCGTTCAGCGACCCGCTGGCAGACGGGCCTACGATACAGATGACCAGTTTTCAGGCGCTGGAAAACGGCGTTACGCTGGGCATGGCGATGGACAGCGTGCGAGAGCTTCGCGCCAGAAAGATCGAATCGCCGCTGATATTCATGGGCTATCTCAATCCGTACCTGAATTACGGCATGGAGCGGTTCGCGAGTGACGCGGCGGATGCGGGCCTGGACGGGATAATCATCCCCGACCTGCCACCGGAAGAGGCGCCGCCATATCAGGCGATACTGCGGGAGCGCAGCATTCACTTGATACCGCTGCTCGCGCCAACAAGCACTGAGTCGCGCATTGAGCAGGCTTGCAAACAAGCAAGCGGTTTCATATACTGCGTGAGCGTTACGGGTGTGACAAGCGCGCGCTCGGAGCTTGCGGGCGGTGTTGAGTCGCTGGTGCGGCGGATACGCAGCCATACCGATTTGCCGGTTCTTGTGGGCTTTGGCGTGTCACGGCACGAGCATGTGAAGCGCATCGCGAGTTTCGCGGATGGCGCGGTCGTGGGCAGCGCGCTGCTGGACAGTGTGGGCAGAGCGTCCGTCGAAGATGCGCCGGAAACTGCAGCAGAGTTCGTGCGGCAACTGCGTGGCGGCGATTAGGGCGGCAGTCCTCATCACTCGGCATAGAACAATCGAAATCCACTTTGAACAGTAAAAGGGTGCAGCAGGATGTCCAAAGTCCGCGGCATAAGAGGGGCGACAACGGCTCAAAGTAACGAAAAAGACGAAGTATTCAATGCGACGAGCGAGATGCTCGCTGAGCTGGTGAAGGCGAACGATTTGGATGCGGACGATGTGGCGGCGGCATTTTTCACCACCACGCCCGACTTGAACGCAGACTTTCCGGCAGCAGCAGCAAGGCTGATGGGCTGGACGCATGTAGCATTGCTGGATGCAGTGGAGATCGATGTGCCGGGCTCGCAGTCCATGTGCATCCGCACGCTAATCCTGGTAAACACAGAAAAGCGCGCCGACGAACTGGTCAACGTGTACCTGCGCGAAGCCGCAAACCTACGCCAATGGCGCACCGAAGACGAAGATTAACCTTCGGTCCCAGCATCCGCAATCATCCATCACTTTCCCTTTGCAAGTCTCAAGCGATTAATCTTGCTTGGCGGCTTCTATGGTAATTAAGTCCCTGCTCACCATGGGGTATCTTACCATGATGAAGGTTAGGCTGGGTCAAGAGCGCGCAGCCCCCAGGGCAATCGCATTTAGTTTAAGTATAAGAAAAGGCATAAGATAGGGTTCA
>VXRI01000259.1 GCA_009838595.1 Chloroflexota bacterium
GCGAATACGCCGCCATCAACGCAAGCGCGGTAAGCACAGCAGAACCAATGGCAAAGCCTTTGCCTGTCGCAGCCGTCGTGTTGCCAAGCGAATCGAGCGCGTCAGTTCGTTCGCGCACTGCCGGGTCAAGGTGCGCCTGTTCCGCAATGCCGCCAGCGTTGTCTGCAACAGGTCCGTAGGCGTCGGTGGCAAGCGTTATACCCAGTGTCGAAAGCATGCCGACCGCCGCGAGCGCCACACCGTATGTGCCAGCCATCCAGTAGGTCAAGCCCATCGCGACCACGACGACGATGCCGGGTATGAATGTGCTCAGCATGCCCAGTCCCAAGCCGCCGATGATGACGGTCGCCGGTCCTGTTTCAGCCTGCCCTGCCAAATCCCTAGTAGGCTTGAACTCGAACGATGTGTAGTACTCGGACGCCGTGCCGATGAGTTGCCCCGCGACAAGCCCGATGAGTACAACCCAGAATAATTTGAAGTCCAGCCCGAGCATGTAGATTGCGATGCCCGTGCCAATCAGCACGAGTATGCCTGCCGCGATGATGCCGGTTCGCAATGACCAAAGCAGCTTGCCCATATCGGCGTCCTCGCCCGTCCGCACGAGGAATGTGCCAATGATGGCGGAGAATATGCCGATTGCGGCAACGAGGATGGGCAGCATCATAAGATTGCCGTCGAACCCGCCAGGGTTGGCGATGCTGAGCGCCGCCGCGCCGACTGCTGCGAGTGCGATAGTAGCTATAATCGAGCCGACATAGCTCTCGAACAGGTCTGCGCCCATTCCCGCGACATCGCCCACATTGTCGCCCACATTGTCCGCGACAGTCGCCGGATTACGCGGGTCGTCCTCTGGTATGCCCTGTTCCACCTTGCCTACGAGGTCCGCGCCAACGTCCGCCGCCTTCGTGTAGATGCCGCCGCCGACCCTTGCGAACAACGCGATGGACGATGCGCCGAATCCGAAGCCCGCAACCACGCTGATGTCTTGGAATATCAGATATAGGATGGACACGCCAAGAAGACCGATGCCCACAACCGATATGCCCATCACCGTGCCGCTGTTGAAGGCGACTCGCAGCGCCGGGTTCAAACCCTGCTGCGCCTTGACCGCCGTGCGCGTGTTAGCGCGAACCGCGATGCTCATGCCGATATAACCCGCGAGCGCAGAGCCTATCGCGCCTACCAGATACGATATAGCGGTAGATGCGGGGAATGCGCTGACACTGCCCACGCGCCCTGTAACATCGAAGTCGATGAAGACCGCGAGTATGATAGCGATGACCACGACGAATACGGCGAGCAAGGTATATTCGCGCCTCAGAAACGCCTGTGCGCCTTCTTGGATTGCTCGCCCGATGAACTGGATTTCCTCGCTGCCCGCGTCCTGCTTCGTCACATTCATCGCAAGGAACAGCGCGAAAGCCAGCGCGATGATGCCAGCGACAACGGCGAGGATAAATATCGGATCCATGCGTTACCTCCACAAAAAAAGCCTCCCCCATGATTACGGAAAACACGGGAAGACCATTCACCTAAATGTTTCAAGGATATGACATGATAGCGTGAGAAAAGTATCATAGCGCAAACGGCAAGGTCAAGTTTACTGGGCGTCGAGCACAAGGACAGCGCCTAATCGTTCCTTGTCTGCATGACTCCGTTGCCCACTTCCTGCCTTCCGATGATGATTCCTTCCAGTCGCGCCACGCGCTCAACAACCGCGCCTATTTCTTGCCGCACTGCGCCTATTTCTTGCCGCAATGCACCAAACTCCTTGGTGAACTCTCTATGCATGGCATCCGTGCGGCGGAGTAGGTAGATAAACAGCGTGATTTGGATGCCGATTATCGTCATACTCATCACTATGATGGTTGTGATTATGCCAATTACTGCCCAGTCGGTCATGTTAAGTTCCGCCTTTCGATGCCGGTTTCGATGAATAGTAGCGCTTCTGAGCGCGATTATAGCATAGAAGACCATCCATCCTTGACATCATTGTCAATCGCCGCCAGCAGCGCTTCCAGCCGCCGTTGGCGCAGCGCAACGGTGAGATCGCCCCTCGTGCGTTCAAGAACGCCGCGCATCATATCCGTGCTGCGCCGCAATCCGCGCGTTACCGCGTCAGGAAAGTCCATAGTAACGAGTATGGTGTAAATCTCATCAATCACCGCCAGCGTCTCTTCGCAGCGGCTAAAATCGTCTCTGCGCAGCCTGACGAGGATAAATCGGCGCAGCTCGCCGGCAGTGTCCGCCAGACCGCCTAGGTAAGGCGCCGCGCCCACTCGCAACTCTTCCGGCGTGGGCAGAGGCTTGTTCTGAATGAACGCGAGCGTCGCGTTCGCCTCGACATATTCCTTCAGAGCGTCCTGCATATACCCCGTGTAATACACTTCCGGGTGTTCTTGCAGCAGCGTGCCCGACTCATCCACAAGCGCCGCCGCGCTGCCAATCAGCCCGCGCGCCGCCTCAAACTCCCCCCGATGTATGGCGCGAATGGAGTCCGCGCAGTGGCGAATCATCTCCCGCGAAAGGCGCAGCGCCCGTTCCCGCGCCCTGTCGGTCTCGGCAAGCGACTGGCGCGAAGAGTCCGCTATGGCGCGGAGGGTGTTGATGTGGGTGTCAGGCATGATGCTATATCTTGTCAGCGTGGGGCCAGACTCTCATGGCAACCTTTGCGAGTTGGCGGGCACGAGCTTCGATGTGTGATTCACCCCAAACATCGAGAGCGTTGTCTAACAAGTTCTTGTTTAGGAACAAGTTATCATGTTCGCGTAACTCTGCTCGCTTCTTGTCCCAACAAGCATCGGATAGGGATGAATTAAGTCTACCATTCACAAGAGTAAGGTTGCCTATCGTGTGAATAATACGGTCTCGGCTAGAAGCCACTTCAGCTTCATTTTGAGTGTCGTCCGACAATTTCCAATGACGGCGCCATGCTTGGGGCATGACATGTTCAATGGTCAGGTTGCGTGGCACTGTTTGTATTGATGCCTTGTTCGTCTGTAACTCTCCTTCAAGTCCTTCAAGGACGATACGCGCCCTGCCTCGCGTAAGCAAGCGATACACAGGACGCCATAAAAGAGTAGATTCCAACTGCTGGTCATCTGGCCACAACGTTGCCCATGCCTCTTGTTTCTTGAGACACTCAGTAAGTGCGTCCCCTGCCTTCGCTGCGCCCACC
>VXRI01000003.1 GCA_009838595.1 Chloroflexota bacterium
CACGCCGACTGCACAGTTCAATTTCCGCGCGTCGTCGAATTCGCTTACTTTCCTGACTCTGCCGAACGTCGCAATGGTCTCGCCCGGATACACTGGACCGCGAAAGCGCACCTTCAGACTACCGCCGTTGAGCCAGTCCTCGCCAAATGCCATCGTAAGCATCTCGGATATGGACGAGAGAATCATCATTCCATGCGCGATTGTGCCGTCGAGCGTCGCGCCACCGAAGTCAGCGCCGGCGGCAAAATCGGCATCGAGATGTATCGGGTTATGGTCGCCCGCCGCGTCCGCGTATCGCGCAATCTGCGGCTGCGTTATTGTCTTTTCAATTGTAGGCAGCGTGTCGCCCTGCTGCATGTATTGTCCATTCTACGGCAAGACAATGGCACCATGCCGTTACCATTGTCTTTGTGATTTTGTACTGAATATCTTGTGTTTTACCAGAAGGATGTGATTGCGCCGATATGACAGATGCTACCAAAGCACATCACACGGGCAGCATAATCGTACTTTTGCCTTCCATCACCACACTGCCTTTTCCCTCCGCCGCAACCATATTGACCACAAGAAAGCGGAAATTGCGCCGCACCGAGTTCTGTGCCACTGTCGCATTACAGTCGAGTGTTGCGCCGACATGCACGGCAACGCCAAAGCCGAGTTCTTGGCTGGCGTGAATCGTGCCGCCGGGGATTTGCAGCGCGTTTATGACGGCACTGAGAGAGAGCGCGGCGATAGCCATCGGGGGAACGAGCGGCGCACCGTAGGCGTCCGTGGGACTACTGCGATCGTCCACCGCCGCGGTGTACGCACTCACCGATTCGGCGTCCAAGGTGATGGATTGTCTGGTCAGCGGCTGCCCGGCTTCAAGCGTGGCGTAGTCAATCATTCGCGGGGATGCCCTCAATGGCGCAAAAGTATCCCCTAGATTATAGACAGGTAAGGGATGCAAAGCAACGAAATAGGCAGGCTTCACACCGAATCGCAGGCTACTTCGGTGGCAGCGACAAAGCAAACGCCAGCCCCCGCTCAACCCAGTTCTCAAGGTCGTCGTCAGACGCAATGCCGTCAACCCCAACGACTACGAACCCGCGCATTGGTCTCCCCGTAAAGTTCATTTCGCGCGCATGCGGCAGTTGCAAAGCATCTTCGTATCGCTCCGCTCCTACCCGCACAATAATCTCATCGCCCATCACGCCGCCCAGCATATTGCCATGTGCCATGAAACAAAGTCCACCGAACATCTTGCGCTCCACGATGTCCGATTGTTCCGCAAGCGACTGCCGAATACGCAGCGCAAGTTCTTCGTTATACGACAAAATCTGCCCTCCGCTTGCGCCTACTACGCCGTTACACGCGGAATGAAATGGCGATGCCGCTGCATCAGCGTGATGCTTGACTGATTGCCCAAATCGGCTTCGGCTGCGGCTACTGCGTCTTCGACCGTTTCAAATGCTTCGTAGCCCATGCGCCGCGCTGCGTCCGAATCGCGCACGCCGGCGAACATTATGCGGCTGAGGTAGCGCTTCGGTATGCCTGAACTGTTCCACATAAAGAACGGGTGCGAGCCGTGGTAAGCGTGCCCATATCGATAGCCGTGTATGAACTCAGGCCGGTGCGCGAACTCTTCGACATAGTTTTCCCAAAGCCAGTACGGGTCGGTCTCTTGTGTCAGAAGCTTGTCATAGAACTCCTTGTACGGCACGAATCGCCGCGCGTCGAATTCCGTAGTCAGTGGGTGCGCCAGTATTACTATGCCGCCTTCGCGCACCAGGGGCATGCCTTGGAACTGCATAACCGTGTTCGCCATCGCCTGATTCGACGCCAGTATCGGATTCACAGTGGAGAACTTCGAGTAGCACTCGTTCCAGTTCGCCACGCCCGCCACCAGAATGTCGGACTGTCCTTGCACATCGACGACCTGTTGCTCTTGGATTGCCGCGAGCGTGTGCGGGTGCACTTCGGTCGGATGCCCGCCGTTGATGGCGATTATATCCTTGCGCGGATCTGCGTTGTCGTACACCGACTCTATCGTGAATACGCGGCGTCCCTTAGCCTCAAGCGCCTGCTGTATCAGTGCGCCCTGCTCCCACACTAGCTTCTTGAACGCGGAGTTCTTCGGATCATCAACCGACTGCCCGCTTGCGATGGGCCAAGGGCGGTGATGATGGCGAATGCTCTTGAATGTGCCAAGCCCGACTGCAGTCGATTTCCACCCGCCGTTGAATGGCGCCCACATCGTGTTTAAGTAGATGAACTGGTCGGCGTCCAAAATCGCGCGGTTCACTTCTACATCGAAACCCCGATGCGTATAGCCGAGATGGACTATTTGCGACGGGTCTTCGGCGTCATGGCAGTACAGGTTGTTGTATCCGAACTGCAATACCAGACGCCTGCCGAGGAATGTTTCCATCTCGGTGCGGCTCAGTTTGCGATGTAGTCCTTGCGACAGCAGCAGTGTGATGTTGCCTAGTGGCACGCGCTCCTTGCGCAACTCTTCCACGATGACTTCGATTGCCGTCTGGCGAAAGTCCGTGCGCTGCGTGCGAAAGTACGCGCCCGATGCGTCGTCGAACGCGATAACAACCTTTGATTTACCGTTCACCAGCTTGTGCAGCGGTTCGTGCGCGATCGGATTGGCGATGACCTCGCGCACGCGCCCTGCAACATCGGGCAGTGCGGGCAGCGGTCTTTTACCCTCTATGACGCGTGTCCGCTCCGGCAGTGCCGCGTTGATGTATCCGTCACCATAAGCAATGTGATGTGTCTGTGTAGCTGCCATCGTTCATCCTGTCTCACGTGTCGTGTAATTCGACCATTGTATTGGGGCTAGGGGCTTTGCACAAATAAAGCCGATAGCACATAAAGTATTATTTGCACGAGTAGTCGCGGTCGTCGCAGAAAGCAGCGGTTTCCTTGTGGGAAGTATGCGCTGTGCGGAACAGATCGCCTCCGCCTATCATACATTGTTGACGACAAGTTCGGCATGCACATAAAGCCCAGGGCTCACGGAGTATCGAATGGGGACCGAAGCGCCAGAATGCTCATTCGCGCCTTATTAATATAGGGCGCGTTGACAATTGCGACATTCCCGTGAAAACGGGAGTACAGATCCTCACAATGTAGCCATTTTGTCTCGTTCTTCCGACGAATATACGCTCTCGGCGTTGCTTCGCTTGAA
>VXRI01000281.1 GCA_009838595.1 Chloroflexota bacterium
GCGCAGGACATGGGCTTTCAATGGGGAGTGGTGTACTCGCCGGAAGAAACGCTCGAAGACCCCCACTTCGTAGAGCGCGGCATGCAAGTACCCGTCGCGCACCCGGAGCTAGACGCCGAGTTCGTCTATGTCGGCGCGCCTTACGACTTCGAAGGAACCCCGTGGAGTATCCAGCGCCGCCCGCCCTTGCTAGGCGAAGACAACGGCAAGGTGTACGGAGAGATTGGAATCGATGCCGAAGAGCTTGAAGCGTTGAAGGCGGCAAGCGTAGTGTAGCAAACGGCAGCAATCAACAGATAGAAAGCATCATGAAGGGCTACATGCCAACCAATTGCCAAATGACGAAGCGTCCGAGCATGGCATTGCCCGGACGCTTCATCATTTCCGTTATTCTGACTCGGCAACTAACCGCCTTAGTTAATTGCGTGCCAGCAAACAAGGCATTCGTCTGCGCATTGAATTACGCAATCGTCCTGCTACTTCACCAACGACGCCTGTTCCGCCCGCCACGCTTCAAGATTCTCCCGCATTTGCTCAATGTGCTCGGGGACGTGGCGCTCGTAGGTGGCGAGCGAGTCGTTCAGCGTAGTGTTGCTGTTTTCGGGGTGATACGATGCAGGCGCCCAGACGAGTTCGGGCAGCGGTCTTGATTAACGTGTAACTCTTGTGACGCAGCCACTTGAATAACGCCAGCGCATCTTCAGCGCTCTGCTCATGATAATCAAGCGCGGTTGCCCACTGGTTCTCGTCGTATGCCATCAGCGGCTCGCCCTGCTCGGCGATGATGCGGCGGCAGCGAATGTAGCTATTCACCTCACTGTCGGTGTTGTGAACTATGATCTCGTGAATGCTCCCGCAGCCGCACTCATCGCGGTACTTCCACATCTCGCACGGGAACTCGTCTAGCGCGGCAACCAAGAGGGCGTGCGCGTTGCCGTAGGACTCTATCTAGATTGCGCGTTCTTCCGGTGTCATTTCTGCGTTCCTATCCTTTTGTGCAGCATTGTGATGTATTTCACATTACAATATGGATTCCAGGGGCGTGCAAGGAATTCCGGCTGGCATCATCTCATCTGCCCCATAACCTTCCCTCTCTATCTGACGGAAGGGACTTTGCGCCGTCGCAAAATTGACCGTAGCATTTAGACTACTTATAATTGCGGCTGACGCAGTTATGCGTAGTTGACCGATTTGTGAGATACCCATTTCGGCAGAAAGCGGAAGGAGATAGTTATGGTTCAGCAGCAGCCGCAGATTTTGAGACCTGAGACTCTGGTAGAAGAGTTCAAGAAGAACGGTGTAACGCACATCATCACGATTCCGGACAGCGAGACGAACTACCTGTACGAGCTGATGTTAGAGCAAGATTGGCTGGACGTCGTACCCGTGTCACGCGAGGGCGAGACGATGGGCGTGGCGCTTGGGCTGAATGTGGCCGGCAAGGTGCCTGTGTGCCTCATTCAAAACACAGGCATGATGGAATCCGGCGACTCTATTCGCGGCATGGCGCTGGACAGCGGCTTTCCGCTGGTGATGGTCATCGGCTATCGCGGCTGGACACGGTGGGGCAATACACCGGACACGGCGGCGACATACACCGAGCCGTTCCTGAACGCATTCCGCATCAACTACTATCTGGTCGAGCACGACGAAGACGGCGACCGCATTTCCGAGGCATTCGCAGAAGCGCGGGATACGAATCGTCCAGTGGTCGTGCTGGTCGGCGACGAGTATCACGGATTCAACAGGTAAGACTGCGGTTCGCAGGGTGGCAAGGTGTCCGCGCATCCATCCTGCAAGCTTAACTTCCCTACCCTACACATCTCGACGCGGTCACATCGCGGCGAGAATCACGGCAATCTGACAAGGAGATAAGATGCTAGATCCAATTGATGTATTCAACACATTCGCGCCGCATCGCGGCAATGCAATCGTGACCTCGGCAGGCACGGCGGGCAGGCACTGGCAGGATGTAAGCGACCAGCCGGCGCGGGACATTGCGCTGGGCGGCGCGATGGGACACACCACATCCGCGGCGTTCGGGCTGGCGCTCGGACTGCCGGACGAGAAGATTGTGCTGTTCGACGCGGAAGGCTCGCTGCTGATGAACCTTGGCGTTATCGCGAGCATCGCAGGCAAGAGGCCAAAGAATTTTATTCATTTCGTGCTGGACAACGAGTGCTACGCGACCACAGGCGGTCAGCCCGTGCCGAACTCTGCGGAGATCGATTATGCTGCGATGGCGAAGGGCGCCGGCTATACCGCGGCATACAACTTTGATGACCTCGAAGACTTCGCAACTAGCATTGAGGACATCATGAACGAAGATGGTCCCGTGATGGTGTCCATTAAGATTCAGCCGGAAGTGCAGAACTTGCCCATCGGCTTGCGCGAGCGCCGCGTAACCCGCAGCCGCGCCGAGACCATAAACGACCTGCGCGCGGAGCTTGGCATAAGCTAACTGTCAGCCAAGAGTCCATCCATCCCCATTGACTTGGGAATGACCTGCGAGGCACAGGCTGATATGAATAACTGTCCCTTTCTCCTTGCTAGGAGAAGATTAGGATGGAGTGGGTGAAAAAGCCCCTACAATCTTGCACAAGGCTTAGTCGCATCAATCAGCCGAATTAGACAAGCCCCTTACATTTTGAAATGTCAGGGGCTTGGTATTTTCCCGCTAATGCGCCGAATCGCGGTCGGAGGCAAGCGGGCGTGGGCGGAAGTATATGCCCCAGCGCTGCATGGCTTCGTACACGCGGTCATCCTGCATCTCGCCGAGTTCGCGGAAGAAGCCGGCGAGCGAGTGTACATGCAACAATTCATCGCTACAGACCCAGTTTGCCTCGCTGCGCACCACATAGACAACCCCGTTCTGGTGCTCGCACTCCAATTCGATGCGCTTGCCATCGCTGTCGTGCTTAACCGTCAGTCCAAAATTCGCCATGCAATGCTCCCTGTTCTGCGCTTTCGCTATGCGCAGGCGAAATCATAGATTTCAGTTGTGGTTTCGTGTTCAGAGGTCATTTGTTGCTCCTTTGGACATTAACCTCTGTATGCGAACGATCACCCCCCCAACCTGACATTCCTCGTTAGAGTCTATCTTGGCAGGAGAAAGAACTAACAAGATTAGACGCTGCGTTGGGGTCTGAAAAAAT
>VXRI01000321.1 GCA_009838595.1 Chloroflexota bacterium
GAGCAATTTACCGTGCTGCCAATACAGATATTCAACTGGACATCACGACCTCAGGACGAGTTTCGCGGCATCGCGGCGGCGGGTATCGTGGTGCTGCTGGTCGTGCTGCTGACGATGAACGCGGTGGCGATTATATTGCGGGATAGGTATCAGGTGCGCTCGGAGACATAAGAACGCATACTGCTATCATGCAGACTGGCTTGCAAACTGGTAGGCAGACGGAAACTGACATCGATATACAGGATAGGATTAGGCTTTAGCAACAGCTCACTATCAGGGACAGCCCACTATCAGGTGAGGTCGGATGGTTAATAACAGCACTGCCGGGACGAACGACAACATAGTTCTAGGCACGGATGATGTCAGCGTAACTTACGGCAGCTTTCGCGCGCTGCGGGACATCCACATGGACATCAAGCGGCGAGAAGTTACCGCGCTTATCGGACCGTCCGGCTGCGGCAAGAGCACGCTGCTGCGCTGCTTCAACCGTATGAACGACCTTATACCGGGCGCGACTATCGGTGGCAGCATACTGTTCGAGCGCTACGACCTCTACGGCGACGATGTGGACCCGACCGAGATTCGCTCGCGAATCGGTATGGTGTTCCAAAGGCCTAATCCGTTCCCCAAGTCCATCTACGACAATGTGGCGTTCGGCTTGAAGATTAACGGCTACCAGGGCAACTACGACGAAGCTATCGAAAAATCACTGCGGCAGGCGGCGCTGTGGGACGAGGTAAAAGACCGCCTCAACACAAGCGCGCTCGACCTGTCCGGCGGCCAGCAGCAGCGCCTGTGCATCGCGCGCACCATCGCCGTCGAGCCGGAAGTGGTGCTGATGGACGAGCCGGCGTCCGCGCTCGACCCCATCGCAACGCTCGCCATCGAAGAACTCATCCGCGAGCTGAAGGTCAATTACACCATCGTCATCGTTACGCACAACATGCAGCAGGCAGCGCGTGTCTCCGACGACACCGCATTCCTGATGGTTGACGATCAAAGGTGCGGCTATCTGGTGGAGTTCGCGCCCACGCAGCAGATTTTCACCAACCCGACGGACGACCGCACAGAAGCCTACATCACCGGCCGGTTCAGCTAGGACAGGCGCATCGCAGTAATACAGGGTAATACAATCGCATCATCCATCCTCATCATGCCCCATCCAGTTGACGCACATTAAGGACAGACGCAATGCCGAGAGCAGAATTTGATCGCGACCTGCAGATGGTTCAAGACGATCTGCTAATGATGGGCAGCATGGTGGAGAAGGCTATCGGACGCTCGCTCGACGCGCTGAAGAACCGCGATATGCAGATGGCGAGCGAGGTCGTGAGAGAAGACGACATCATCGACAACAAGCAGCGCGAGATAGAAGAGCGGTGCATCGACTTGATAGCCACGCAACAGCCGATGGCGGTTGACCTGCGCGTTTTGGTTACCGTGATACACCTTGCCAGCGAGCTTGAGCGCATGGGCGACTACGCCGAGGGCATTGCGAAAATCTGCATGATGATAGGCGACGAGCCGCCGCTGAAGCCGCTGATAGACATCCCGCGTATGGCGAACATGGCGTCCGACATGCTGCGCCGCAGCCTAGACGCGTTCGTCAACCGCGATGTCGTTTCCTCGATGGTTGTGCGCCGTGATGACGACGACATCGACGCACTGTACGAGCAAGTCTATCGCGAGTTGCTGACATTCATGCTAGGCGATCCTGCGGTCATACGCCGCGCCACCTATTTGCTCTGGACCGCGCACAACATCGAGCGCATCGCCGATCGCACCACAAACATCGCCGAAAACGTTATATACATGGTAACGGGCGAACGCAGCGACGACGCAACCGCGTAGATATTCCTTCCCCCAGCAATGCCCTTCTCTGAAGCGCTGCGCTGCGGGTTGTCATTCCGAACGCAGTGAGGGATCCTGCATCCCAAACTTCGTATCGGCTTGATTTACGGCAGGGCGTTCAGAATGACAACTGAAAGATCGTATCCTGCATAGCCATCCCGTTAGGTCGTATGCCGGTGCAGCTTCTCGAAGAAGTCAGCGAATATCGCGCTGCGGTCAAGCCAGTCGATTACGCGCATTGGGTGGCGGGTGGCGATTGGGACATAGCGTAGTTCGTCGTTCAAGATTGGCGCGGGCTCGATGTGCGTCCTGAACCAGTCCGCGTCCAGCAGCCATGCGCCCGGCGCGAGATCCCAGATAGGCTTGCCGCGTCCGGGGAAGTCCTCCACGAAGTCTTCGTAGAGACGGAACAGGTAGTCGCCGATTTCGCCATATCCCTGCACTTGTTCCATCATTTCCCAGCGCGTTGTGCTCAACAGCTCGGACACGCCGAAGCCCGTAACTTGCACCAGTGCGACGCCGCTGTCGAAGACGGTTTGCGCCGCCCGCAAGTCCTGGATGAAGTTGAAATCGCGAAAGTCCGATGCATGTCTAGGCCAGCCGCCGAGCGCGACGACGCAGATGCGCTCGCGAATGCGCGGCTCCATCAGGATGGCGGACGCGACATTCGTCAGCGCGCCGAGAGCGAGGACATACAGCGTTTCGTCGCGCCCCCGCATCGCGCGGTTGACGATGTTCTCCGCAGCCTCGCTGGGCACGGGTTCGCCGCCGGTCGCTGTCATAGTCTGCCGAGAGCCGCGCAATACCGCGCCTTCGTACCTAATCGGAGAGAGCGACAGGACGCGCAAAATCTCCTCGTAGCTCAGCTCCATGCCGTGCTCGAAATCGTTCGTATTACGCACCGCCGCGTGAAAGCCCGCCGCCTGAATCGTCTCAATGCGCATCTCCGGCGACAGCAGCGCGTGAATAATGGCGAACTGGTCATCAACTTCGTTCCAAGTATCCGTGTCGATAATGACGCTGCAAGCGCCGTCAGGCGGCTCCAGCAAGCGCACAGTGGTGGCGTGGTCGATGGGGGGAAGTGTGGGCATGATATGTGTCCAGAATTACATGAGTTTGAAACTTTCGCAAAAGAAAGAGCCAGAGAAAGATTCTTGCCCGACTCATACATAAACCGTTTGATGCGCTCACTTGAAGATATGAAGATATGGATGTCCATTCACGTTGTCAATCTCTTGTGTCTAATGAATCGATAATGAATCAAAATCAAGAGAGGAACGCCAAGAA
>VXRI01000246.1 GCA_009838595.1 Chloroflexota bacterium
GGTCAATCGAAAGCCTTCGTTCTCGATTCCCCACGCCATCATCGGAACAAGGAAGCCGCCGAACTGGATGCCCGATACGGCGACCGACATTGCGAGTGCGCGGCGGCGTGCGAACCAATTGTTTATCAGCGTTACGAACGCTATCCAGCCGCCTATGCCCGATCCGAGCGAAATGGTGAGATATGCAACATAGAACTGCCAAACGGACTCTATCTGCGAGAAAAATATGAAGCCCAGACCCATAATCAGATAGCCGACCACGACCATCTTGCGCGTGCCAAGCCTATCTACCATAAAGCCTTCTATGGGCCCCAGCAACGCGCCTTCCGCGCGAGAAAGCGCGAATGCGCCGGACAGCGTGGTGCGATTCCAGCCGAAGTTGCGTTCCAGCGCGACAAAGAAAGTGCCTACGCCTTGGAACACCGTGGCGGACATCAGCATCAGCATGAAGCCGGCGATGCCTACCAGATACCATCCATAAAATAGGCCGCTAAGTGTGGCAGAAGACCGTCGGAGATAGCGCATATCGTCGTCGCGTGAGGCTCTTCGATTCTAAAGCGAATCCAGCCGCGCAACTATCTCCTCAGGCAAATCGATCGATACCGCAGCCGCGTTGCCTTTCGCTTGCTCGGGACGCGATGCGCCGACTATCACCGATGTTATCTGCGGACGGGAAAGCGTCCAAGCGATGAGCAGCTGCGGCACACTGACCGACAATTCTGCCGCCGCGTCCTTCAGCACGTCCACCATTTTGAAGGTGCGTTCGTTCCAATAAGTGTCCTTCGCGCGCTGGGCGTGCCGCGATGCCATATGGCTGTCGTCCGGCGGCGGGGAGTCCGCGCTGTAGCGCCCTGTCAGCACACCGCCCATAAATATCTGATATGGAATGATGCCTACATTCTGATTAGCGCAAGCGTCGAACAGCTCGCCTTCGATGTCGCGCTTGGCTAGGTTGTACTCCGGCTGCACCGACTCGAAGCGCTCGAAACCGTCCCTGTCGCTGACCCAGAGCGCGCGCATCAGCTGCCAAGCCGCAAAATTGGAGCAGCCGATGTAGCGGATTTTGCCCTGCCGCACCATATCGTCCAGCGTCTTCAGCGTCTCCTCCGGCGGCGGGTCCGGGTCGAAGTAATGTACCTGATACAGGTCGATGTAGTCCGACTTCAGGCGCGTTAGGCTCGCGTTAACCGCGTCTATGAGGTGCTTGCGTGACAGTCCGACATCGTTGGGTCCCGGTCCGGTTGCGATGAATCCTTTTGTGGCTACAACGAAATCGTGGCGATGGCTGCGTACTGCCCTGCCCACGACGACTTCCGAATGCCCAGAATTATACGCGTCCGCCGTGTCGATGAAGTTGATGCCCGCATCGAACGCCGCGTCGATAACTGATTCCGCGCGGTCATCGTCCACATAGCCCGCGCCGAACATATTCGTCCCCACGCACACCCGCGACACTTTCATCCCGCTGCGTCCAAGCCTCACATATTCCATCTATATCCTGCCCACTTTCTATATTATCTATCCTGTATATCCATGTCAGTTGCGCTCAGGCCAGACCGCATCGTTATGACCGAGCGGCACAGCCGGTCGTGCCCAGTACGGCTGCGTCTCGGAGAGTTGCAGTGCGGGCGCGAGGTGGCTGACTTTGCCAATGGCGAGATCGCTCGTCGTTGACCAGCTTGTGATTTCTTCGGCGGTGAAGTCCTGCGGCACATCGCGCAGTTCTGACTCTTCAACCTGACCGCGCTGCAATAGCCAGCGTCCCGTCTGCGCCAGTGAAATCGACACCAACCAGCTTCCACCTTCGGTTACACGCCGCGCGAGCGCCAGCAGCGCGCCAAACGCCATCAGGTAGCCGGTCAGGTAGTCTATCGCCGATACAGGGTAGAACTGGGGGCCCGGTTCTGCGGCGGGGAACAACTCGCCCTGCCGCGCCGTGATGCCGCTGACCGTCTGCACTACCGTGTCGAAGCCGCGCCGCGCTGACCACGGACCGACGCGGCCGAATGCCGACAGCGAGATATAAACGATGCCCGGACGCAGCGCCGCCAGGTCATGTGGAGACAGTCCGCGCCGCGCGAGAGTGCCGGGGCGGTATCCCTGCGAAAACACATCCGCATCGCGTACCAGTCCACGCAGCCTATCAAGGTCTGCCGCATCGCGTAAATCGAGATGCGCGGATAGCTTGCCGTGTCCGGTGTCGAACTCTTGCGATCCGATGCTTGGCAGATGCGCGCCGGTGATTTTCAGCACATCGGCGCCGTGTTCTGCCAGCGTGCGAGCGCAGGTCGGACCGGCGAGCACGCGCGTCAAATCCAGCACGCGAACGCCGGACAGAGGTCTGGCACCGTCGGGCAGCCGTTCGCGTGGCGCATCGCCAATCTTCGTGATTTCCAGCAACGGCAGCGACGCCACGGCTCCCGATTGCGGGTGCCGCGCCCATTCGTCCATGGCGCGCACCATGCCGCCTGCGCCGCCAGCCGCGATGATAGCCTCTTCCAGCTGCAGCGCATCCCACTGTGATACGGCGTTGCGCACGGCGTCGTTGTCCTCATCTACGCCTAGTACGGTGAGCGCGGCATCGCGGTGGTTGGGGAAGTTGCAGTGCAGGTAGCTCCAGCGGCCGTTCTTCGCCGGGTAAACGTCCATCAGCGGATGTCGTTCAGCCGCGATAGATTGCCCACACTGCATCATGTACTTGCTACTGCGAAGCGATGCCGTAGCCCGTCGAACATCCACGCCGATGTCCTGCCCGCGCCCCGTGCGCAGCCGCCAGATGTCCGACACGGCAAGCCCTACGGCGGCAAGACTCGCCGCAGCCGTCTCGCCGATGCGGAACGGCGTGGGCAGTATCGGGTCCGCGCCGCCGCTAAACTCAACCTCGTTCGCACGCGCATCGCCCCAGCCCGCAATCGCCGTCAGCGTGGATAGCGTATCTTTGAACACCTTTGCACTTCTCCCAGACTTCATCTCTGTGCCGTATAGCGCGACCGCTTTATTTCTTTAGCCGAATTTGGTTAATTCGCGTTAAATCGCCGCTTCTGAACACGCGCGTTGTCTTCTTAGCGCTTCATCGCGCGCATTCGCCAATACGCTGCTCCCGCGAACATCATCACAAATACCGCGACCGTTATCAC
>VXRI01000195.1 GCA_009838595.1 Chloroflexota bacterium
CTTCCAGATGGTCTTCGTGGCTACGGCGGCGTCCATCGTGTCGGGCGCGCTAGCGGAACGCGTGAAGATGTGGCCGTTCTTCCTGTTCACGCTGGCGCTTACTGCGGTCATATACCCCATCGTTGGCGCTTGGACTTGGGGCGGGGGCTGGCTCGCAGAGCTGGGCTTCCAAGACTTCGCAGGATCGACCATAGTGCACAGCACGGGCGGCTGGGCAGCGCTTGCCGGCGTGCTGATTGTCGGACCACGGCTCGGCAAGTTCCGCCGCGACGGGTCGGTTCGCTCTACGCCGCCGTCGAACATTCTGGTCGTAACTCTGGGTGTGTTCATCCTGTGGTTCGGCTGGTTCGGCTTCAACGCGGGTTCGCAGCTCGCACTGGGCAGCGCGCTCGATGTCGTTGCGATGTCAAATGTGATGGTGAACACGAACCTCGGCGCGGCTGCCGGCGTGATGGCTGCGCTCGCAGTGTCCCGCCCGGTGCTGGGACGCATGGACTTGGTAGCAGGGCTGAACGGCGCAATCGCCGGTCTGGTGTCCGTTACTGCAGCGCCGGACATGGTTGACCACTGGTGGGCTATCATCATCGGCGCGGTGGGCGGCATCATACTGGTGCTCGCCGTCAAACTTATGGAACGGCTGAAGTTGGACGATGTTGTCGGCGCGATACCGGCGCACCTGTTCGCAGGCATCTGGGGCACGCTCGCGGTCGCCATCACGAAGGGACCGTTCCTCACGCAGATTGTCACGCAGCTCATTGGCATTGTGGCGGTTGGCGTGTTCGTGTTCTGCGTATCGTGGATAGTGTGGAAGCTGCTGGACATCGTGCTGAGCGCGCGCGTTTCGCCCACTGTGGAGCGCATCGGGATGGACTCGGGCGATCTGGGGATAGAGTCGTACCCCGAATTCGTGCTAATGCCGGAAGAAGACGACGAGGAAGAGGTATAACCGAATTGCTTGCCCGCACCGCGCAAGGTCTATATTGGATGAGTCGCTACTTGGAGCGGTCGCAGCACCTGTGCCGCCTGCTTCGGTTACAGTCTCAGGCGCTGATAGACCGCCCCGTCCGAGAGATTACTCTAGGCTGGAGCCGAATCTACGGCAGCGTGGGGCGCGTGCCACCCGCCGGCTACATCGAGCCGTTCGACAGCGATAGTTACGCGCTGGCAGACTCGTACGCGCTCGCCGGAGACGCTACATTCGAGCGAAACAACCCGGAATCGGTGTGGAGCTGCTTCGCGCTGGGCAGGGAAAACGCGCGACAGATGCGTTGGTCCATAAGCGCGGAAATGTGGTCGTGCCTCAACCTCGCGTATCTACGCATCAAGGACTTGAAAATAGAGGATATATGGCGCACATCGCCGGAGAGCTTCTATGCGAACTTGGAGGAGGATATCGACACATTCAACGGCGTGGCGTCCACCACGATGTACCGCGACGAAGGTTGGCACTTCCTGCGGCTTGGGCAGTTCATCGAGCGAGCGCAACTGCTTACCTCGCTGCTGATAACGCAGCTGGAACTCGACGAGAATGGCGAAAACGGCGATGCCAACATCGCGGACTGGATGACCCTGCTGCGAATGTACCACGCAGTAGAAGCGTACAACCGCCGTTTCAATGTTGAAGTGGCGCCGGATAATGTGCTGGATGTGCTGGCGACCGACGGCTTGTTGCCCGTGTCGCTGGTACGCACTCTGGACAGAGCAAGCTTGGAAATATCGTCCATCGGCACGGGTCCGGACGCGCGAGCGAGCGACTCGACAAGGCGGCTTGCGGGCAGGCTGTCGTCGATGATTCACTACGACTGGCCCGACAGGCAAGACAAAAAGACGATGCTGGTGCGCGCGAACGAACTATGCCGCGACTTGCACCGGCGCGTGAGCGACACATACTTCGAGTATTCGACGGAAGAGTTGCCGCGCCAGTGAGGGACGCTATCCTACCCATCCTGTACAACCTGTTTAGGTTCTGTGGTCAATTCCATATTTCAGCCCGTCATTCCTGCTTCCGCAGGAATCCGGCAGATTTCAGATGCGCAAACATCATGAACTCGGCTGCATTTACAGATCTGGATTCCCGGTTTCACGGGAATAACGCAAATGTCAAACACAACCTAGTAAAACTGTATCAAACTTTCAATCCATAAGTGCCGTAGTCTATGGTATTGTTATGTATGGTGTATGATTTACTAGGGAATATAGACATGCATACCTTGCGCTGAACTTTTTCCAGTAATTTGCATTGCCTATCCTTTGATGTAAAATATCCACAACAACCAAATCCGCAACTTCAGCTACCTGCAAGCCAAGGAGACAATATCAGTGAAAGTTAACATTGAAAGAGAAGGCAACACCCTAGTTGCAATGGTGGAAGACCGTGTTGACGGCACCAATGCCGGCGAGTTTCAGCAGGCGCTAGAGGCTGACATTAGTGAGAACGACCGCATCGTAATCTTAGACTGCGAAGGGCTCTCGTACATCAGCAGCGCTGGCTTGCGAGTGGTGTTGCTGACGGCGCGCGCGCTCCAAAAGCAGAATTCCAAGTTCGCTATCTGCTCGCTCTCCGAGCAGATTCGCGAAGTCTTCGAAATTAGCGGCTTCGACAAAATCATCCCTGTTCACTCTAACCGCACTGCCGCGGTAGAGGCTCTTGGCGGCTAACGACAAGCGACGGATATGTCATCGCGGAGCGGCGCTTGTGCAGAGCCGCTATATTTCGTGCGCACCCTTACGCTGGTGACCGTAATTTATACCGCCCATACAGTCGTATTGCTAATATAAGCGTATAGCCCATATAAGCAAGCGCGTAGCTCATACAACCATATAGCCGGTTGCAATATCCGCACGAATTAGGAGGATTCCGTGAGGGAAGCCGAATACAAGATTTTGGTGGTGGACGACGAATTTGAGGTCGAATCTATGGTTCGCCAATGCATGCGCCGCGACATCCGCTCCCAAAAGTACGAGTTCGTATTCGTGCGCGACGGCATCGAAGCCATCGATACGATCAGCGCGGATGACGAAATCGACATGGTTCTCACAGACATCAATATGCCGCGTATGGACGGCCTCGCCCTGTTGCAGAAAATATCCGAGATGGACTTGGACATCCGCTCCGTCATCATAT
>VXRI01000176.1 GCA_009838595.1 Chloroflexota bacterium
TCTAAGAGACAGCAGCTTGGGTATGTCGATGTTCGCGAGTTGGTCATTCGAGATGCGGATCGGATGCCAGGCGTCCCCGTAGCGCACTGCGCGACGAATCGCGGCGTCCGATGGACCACCGACCCATATCGGCGGATGTGGATTTTGTATTGGTCGCGGAGTTGTGCGAATATCCTCAAAACTTACGAACTCGCCTTCGAATGACGTTATATTTTGCGTCCACAGCGCCTTTATCGCTTGTAGATATTCATCGGTCATCGCACCGCGCCGGTTGAAAGGCACGCCGAGCGCATCGAACTCGCCTTTCGCCCATCCAACACCAACGCCGAATATGAAGCGGCCTCCGCTTAGCCGGTCAATGTTCGCGCCTGCCTTCGCCGTCTCAAGCGGGTGGCGATACGGCACGATGATGACCGTGCTGCCAATCTCCATTTCGGTGATTCCGGCGAGCCAGCCCAGCGTGCTCAGAGGTTCGTAGAATGGCTCGGGGTATCGTTCTTGAACATCGGACGTTATGGCGATGTGGTCGGATGTCATTACTAGGTGATAACCCAGCGTCTTCGAAAGTTCGACCGTCTTGCGAAAGGCTTCAGGGTTTGCAGCAGGTCCAAAGTTGATGAGGTTTACGCCAACTTTCATGGTCTTCTCCTGTCCTACTTTGGAATGGGATGCGCCGCGCCAAGCGTCCATGCAAGAAGTCCAAACTTACCGGCGCAGTGAAAATACAGACCGTGCAACGCTAGAAGTCTCGCGTCAATCTATGCGCAAGAAAATTGGCGGGAGCGAGAGGGAGTCGAACCCACCGTCCCGACCGAAGGGCCGGGACCATCGGATTTGAAGTCCGTGGAACCCACCGGAGCACATCCGCTCCCGCGTTGGTGGTGATTCTGCTTTGGTGTGCCAGTATAACAGAAATGCCTTGCGTGTCAGGCCCGTACTACCTGCGGCGTCTGTATTCGATGAAGTCGGTGATGATGGCGTCCACTTCTTCCCACCACAAGCTGCCTAGAATCAGCCCTTTCGGCACATCAAACACCATCCAGCCTTCCACCTGAAACTCGCGGTCAAGGTCAATGGGGCCCCACAAGAACGGCGTGTACAAGTCAGTTTCCGGATCTACAGTATCCACGACGCGCGACGCCTCGAATGGATTAACCGCGTTGATGCGCTCGCCGCGCCTGTCGCCGAGCTGCGCTGCGTCTTCGTCGATGAGCAAGGGCGTAACGAGGCTGGTACGGTTTACCAGCGTTATGTCGAGCAGCACCAGCTGACGATTTGACGCTCTAGGGCGTATAACGCGGTACTGCCCGGCACCGTCCGTGAACGCGACCTTCTCCACTATGAGCGGATGCGTCGTGTGCACTTCGAGGCTTCTACCGCGCGCGGATACTTTCTCCGGCTCGTCGCTGCCGCAGGACACCAGCGCGAACGATGCCGCCAATAGTAGCAGCAGCGCAAGCGGCGCCAGGCAGCCGGATATTCCCTTGAACCTATGGGACTTTTGCGTCAGGTGCGAAATTTGTGCTTTCAATTCTGTCGTTTTGCTTCCTGTTCAATGTGTAATAATAGCTCTGAATGCGAACTGCGCCGGCGCCTGCCAGTGTAATGTTGCGCTCTTACCTCGCAGCGGACAGCGACGGCATAGCCCGTAGCTTGGCTATCATATCCGGCAATATAGACAGTACATAGTCAATATCGGCGTCCGTGTTTTCATGCCCGATGGTAAATCGCAAACTGCCCTGCGCCATTTCCGCCGTCAGACCGATGGCGAGCAGTACATGCGACGGCTCCAACGATGCGGACGAACAAGCGCTCCCACTGGACGCGCATATACCTGTGAAGTCTAATCCGAGCAGCACAGGTTCGCCTTCTACACCTCTGAACGACAAGTTCACATTGTTGGGCAATCGATGCGCCGGATGACCGTTGAGCTTCACACCATCAATCGTCTCGAATATACCCTGCGTCAGCCGTTCGCGTAATTGTATACAGTGTGCGGAGTTTGCTTCCCGTTCCTGCGCGGCGAGACGCAACGCCTCGCCGAATCCGACGATTCCGGGCACATTCTCGGTGCCGGAGCGCCTCTGTCTTTCTTGGCCGCCGCCTGCATTTTGCTCGTCGAAGGGCGTGCCGCGCCTGATGTACAGAAGACCCACGCCTTTGGGACCGTATATTTTATGCGCGGACAGGCTAAGCAGATCCACGCCCAATTCGCGAACATTAATATCTAGGAACCCGGCAGCTTGCACGGCGTCCGTGTGCATCAGGATGCTGCGCCCGCGTCGGTCTGCCTCCGCTTTCACATGCCGCGCAATCTCACCGATTGGCTGCACAGTGCCTATCTCGTTGTTCGCCATCATCACGCTGACCAAAATCGTCTTATCTGTGATTGCGGCGGAGACATCGCGCGAGTCCACCCTGCCGTACTCATCGACCGGCAAGTATGTAACATCGAATCCAAACTGCTCCAGTTGGTAGCAGGTGTGCAGCACGGCATGGTGTTCAATAGCGGTGGTGATGATATGGTTGCCAAGGCTCTTCAGCGCGAATGCGACGCCCTTGAGCGCTGCGTTATCTGACTCTGTACCACCGCTTGTGAAGACAATCTCACTCATTCGTGCGCCCAGAATACGGGCGATTCGCTCGCGTGCGTCGTCGAGGGCTTTGCGCGCTTCTTGCCCGATGGTGTAAATGCTGGACGGATTCCCGAAGTCAGCCGTAAAGTACGGCATCATCGCATCAAGCACTTCGGGACGCATGGGGGTGGTCGCTGCGTGGTCTAGGTATATGACCTTTTCTGCGATGGTCAATGCACTCCCCTTTCCATCCTCATTTTCTAACTATCCATGAATGTGTCGATTGCGGACAATCTATACAGAACGCCGGACGCGCTAGGACGGCACTGTATTGTGGCATATTATTTTAACATGTGCTCGCACAAGGCTCAAAAGACTGAGGCTTGGCAACAGGGCAATCGCATCTTGCGATAATTGGAATACTTATTGCGCTCACTTATCTTATACAACTATGATTCCAAGTCTCATTGAAGGTTTGGAAAAGCCTTGACTGTATATTTCAGCGAATATCGTAGATTGGAAGAGGGGCAAGAC
>VXRI01000169.1 GCA_009838595.1 Chloroflexota bacterium
GCTGCTACGGCATCGCAGGCGCTTGTCCACGCGGTTATGATGTCGTCCAGCGCGGCTTCGTTAGCCTTACGAGTTGCTTCATCGCGGAAGCGCGCGTCGTTCGCCAAGTCGGCAGCGGCAATCACTTTGCGGAACGCCTCCCACTGCTCTTCGCATGTTATGGTAATGGCAAGCCATCTGTCATCACCACGGCAGGGGTAAACTCCGTACGGCGCGTGCTTGTTATGCTTGTTGCCCTTGCGCGGCGGTTGGGCGCCGGTGCGAGAATGTGCGCCGATAAACTCGCCTATCTGACAGACAGGACCTTCGGCGAGGGCGATGTCAATGAACTGCCCTTGCCCTGTCGCCGTGCGGTGTCGCAGCGCAGTCATTATAGCAGCAGCCGAGTTCATTCCGGCGACCGGGTCCGGATACGCGATGCCTGATGTCATCGGCATTTCGCCATCGTAGCCCATCAGGCTAGGAATGCCTGTGATAGATTCGACGGATGTGCCGTAAGCGGGGAACTCCGCCGCCGCGCCTTCCGAGCCGTAGCCGGATATGGAGCACAGTATGATGTCCGGGCGCACCTGCCGCAGTGAATCGTAGTCCAGCCGGAAGTTACGCATCACATGCGGACGGAAGCTCTCGATTACGATGTCGGACACGGCGGCGAGTTCCAAGAACGCGTCCCTACCCTCTGGCAAGTCTAGGCGCAATGCGAGACTGTCTTTGTTGCGATTGTGCTTATTGTCCACGCCGCGCGTGCGGTCGATAGGCACACGCGGATCCCACACTTTAACCACATGTGCGCCGTAATCGCCCAGAATCCGCGCCACCAGGGGTCCTGCCCAGACGCGTGTCAGGTCTATCACGCGAATTCCGGACAGCAAGCCGCGCTGTGCTATGCGGTCTTGCAGCGCCGTTGGGGAATTGCCGTGCTGACGGGTGGCGTTGGACGACATGGTTCGCGTGTTTATTGCTGGCGAATTAGCGGTATATTCAGGTGGTGAATTGCCCGACGCGTAATCTGTGAGAGTAGGCTTTGCCGGCGATATAGGCGGCGCAGTATTGGGCAGGTTGTGCTGCCCTAGCAGTGGCGCGGGCTTGAACTGCGGCGGCGTAGCGCTCATGTGGAATGGGACGCGCGGGAATGTCAGCGTGCCGCCTTGCGGATGCGCAAATTCTGCGAACAAACCGCGTTCGATGTACTGACTGTCTTGCAGTGTTTCGGACAAGTCGAAGACAGGAGACGCCGGCACGGAATACACACCTGCCGCTAGTTCGACAATTTCCTGCCGCGTCTTGTCGGCGCACCATTCAAGAAGTATTTCGTCGATCTCCTCGGCGGCGTCCTTCAGGCTGGCAAACGCGGCGAAGCGCGGGTCGATGAGCAAGTCTTCGCGGCCTATCATCGCGCAAACATAGTCCCACTGGTGCGCGGCGGACGCGGAGAATGTGATATAGCCGTCTTTGCAGGGCAGCGTGGTTATCGGGTATCCGCCGGTGCGCCGTCCCGTTGCCAATCGCACACCGGCGCGCTTGCGGATGATGCCGTCGTACTCGTGCGAGACGAATGTGAACTGGTGCAGCGCGCCCAACGCCTCCATCTCGGACACTTCAACGGGCTGCCCCTTGCCAGTGATTTCGCGCGCGAGCAGGGCGAGCATCAAGCCGGCGTAGCCTTTGAGCGCAGTCAACCGCTGCGCCTGATAGCCGGGCAGCATCAGCGGCTCGCGGGTTTCTTCACCGCTCAGATACAGATAGCCGCCGAGCGCAAGGCTCACGAGCGGCGTAGATTGCCAGTCGGCATAGGGTCCGGTCAAGCCGAATGGCGTAAGCGACAAGTTGACCAACAGAGGGTTGCGCGCTTGCAATGCTGCGGCGTCGATGCCTAGAGATTGGCGTGTGCGCGGCTGCCAGTCGTCTATCAGCACATCGGCACTTGATGCCATATCCAGCAGCGCAACCATGCCGTCCGCGCTCTGCCAGTCGAGCAGGATGCTTTCCTTGCCCATGTTGTCATACAGAAACAGCGCGCCGGATTCGGGTGCATCGCAGTCGGCCAATTGAGGTTCGACATAGCGCGTCCAGCTACCGCGCGGCGAGCGTTCGACCTTGATGACGCGTGCGCCGAACGCCGCGAGCATACGCCCGCAGAACGCCCCCGCGACAGATTCCGCGACCTCGATTACGGTGAGATCAGCTAGGGGCGGGACGCAGGATGATGCCGCTTCGTCGCTCATGTGCCTGCCGGCTTTAGTCTCTCGACCTATTGCAGTGATCGGCGATAGCCCAGCCTGCGCTGATGACGATGGCGGACAGCATGAGCTTCACCAGATCGCCGGGGATGAACGGGTACACCGCACCGGCGAACAGCTCACCCTGCGCGGGCCAGCCGAAATCAAAGATGGATAACCATACCAGCGCGGGGACGTATATCCACAAGTTGCCGAGCAGCATCGCCCACAGCCCTTTGCCGCGAATCCAGCCGCGCTCGGACATAAAACCAATAATTGGCACTGCCGTGATGAAGCCGATGAGGTAGCCGCCAGTAACGCCTGCGATTGCGCTCAAGCCTCTGGCAGTATCCCACGACAGGTCGGGATTGGCGAACATCGGCGCACCTGCCATGCCAAGCAGGTAGTACACGATGATTGCCCCCAAGCCCCAGCGCCAGCCGAGAAATCCGCCCATCATCAGGACACCCGCCGTCTGGAATGTGATAGGCACGGGGTTGTCGGGCAAGTAGAAATGCAACTTGCCGCAGATTGCGAGAACGACCACCGCCGCCAGCGCCAACAGCGCGCGCTGGACGGTCGTCAACGAAGGAAACAGCGCATCCATCAACGACGGATTGCGCGTGCCAATAAGAGCCTCGCCCGACTCGCGAGCAAGCGATGGTGCCGTGCTCATGTCTCTCTGCATAAAGAACTCGCTTCCTGCGTGGAATGCGTGATTGGCATTGTTGTGCGCGTTTTGAGGACCTAGCGATTGACGATAGTGATCTTAATAGCCCGCGCCGATGGTAGCAACGCGGCGCGGTAGTGTCAATATCCCGAATTGCGTCAAAATAGAGGTTACCGAACCGGTTATCGTTGCATCAAAAGTCAT
>VXRI01000136.1 GCA_009838595.1 Chloroflexota bacterium
GACTTTCTATTGCTCAATTCACCCTCTGATTCCAACTAGCACCAATGGTTACTAAATACTTGGAGGCACAACATGGGCAGACTTGACGACAAGGTAGTTATTGTTACGGGCGCGAGCAGGGGCATAGGCAAGGACATCGCCGTGCTGTTCGCCTCGGAGGGCGGCAAAGTCATCTGCGCGGCGCGCACCGTCGAAGAAGGCACGCATCCGCTCGAAGGCTCGCTGAACACGACTATACAGGAAATCCGCGACGCAGGCGGCGAGGCGACCGCCGCCGCCGCGAACATATCGCTTCCGGAAGACTGCGAAGTGCTAGTGCAGACGGCGCACGACACATACGGTCCCGTCGATGTGCTGGTGAACAACGCCGCGCTCACATACTTCATCCCGGTCAAAGATTACGCGCTCAACCGCTGGATGCGCTCGTGGGCGGTCAACTTCCACGCGCCCTTTATCCTCAGCCAGCATGTCCTCGAAGACATGATTCCCAGAGGCAGCGGCAGCATCGTCAACATTTCGTCCGGCGCGGCTATCGGCCCTGGGCGCGGACCGTATCAGGACGTCCCGCCAAACAGCGGCGGTACATGCTACGGCGCGGAAAAGGCAGCGCTCGAACGCTTCACGCAAGGGCTCGCGCAGGAAGTCTATCAGTATGGCATATCCGTAACCGCCGTGTCGCCGTCGCAGGTCGTGCCCACACCCGGCACCGTGTTCCACAACCTAGTAACCGGCATCGACGACCCGCGCGGCGAACATCCCGAGCTTATGGCGAAGGCGTCGCTGCTGCTGGCGACCGAGCCGCTTGATGATGTTACCGGGCGCGTTACCTACAGCCAGCAAATCCTCAAGGAATACGGCTGGATTGACGAAGCGCGTGGCACAGGCACGCCCAATGGCCGTGAAGGCAGCGGGTATAGCCTAATCTAGTTGGGCAATGTGTCAGTCGGTTAGTTCGTCAGTGATGGATTTCAGATTGGGGCGGGCTTGCGGCACCATAACGGCGCTGGTGGTCTGCTCGATGCTTGTGGTGTCATGCGATCTGTTTCAGTCGGGAGAGCAGACCGCGCATGATCAGGCACCGGAGACGGCTGCTCACGAAACAGCTACTCCTGTTGGAACCGAGGAGTTGTTTTTTGGTGAGGTATCCGGGTTCACTCCGCCGCCGCCAACGGGAGGCGGTGATGCAACCGTACCCGCCTTGGCGCAGACTGCCAAAGCCGAAGATGGTGTCCATGCACAAGAAACGAAGCCGACTTTCGCGTCCCGATACCACGGGCCATGGTCGCCTGAGGAAAGAATCGTCGAATCGGATACTATTGCCAGGGCGTGGCTGCGGTCTGCTTATGTCGGGGCGGCGTATTCGCATGAAGAGAGAGGTGAGCGGCACTATCGGCCAGTGGTTGAGTTCGTTTATGAGGTTTCGGAATATCTGAAGGGGAACGGGAGCGACGAGATAGCTGTGGCGACAAGTTTTTTCGGCAATCCTACCAGTGTAAGCCGGACATCCGCGCTGAATCGCGCGCGCTCCACTGCCGAAAGGATGACCAACCACATGATCAAGGACATCGAGAGCGCCCCGAACTGCGATGAGCCTTCGGTCGAAGGTATCAGAAGGAGCGGACGGTGCCTTCAGGTGTGGGAAATTGGAGATAACGTCCTGTACGGGGAGGAATGGCTGATATTCATGTTGCAGGATAAGCCGTACCCGTCCGTCGTCCCGGAAACGGGCAGGGCGCAGCGCAGCGAGTATGCCTTTATCGGAGAAGGGCGACAGGGTTCGCCCTATCAGGCTGTGTGGATGCCGTCGGTCGCTTCCGTCAGTGAGGACGACGCTCTCTCGGACGAATGGTACTTCACGACCGGTCCGTTTGCGGGGCGGCCGTGGCAGTCCATATTCGCGCTGTCGGATGTGCGGAAATCGGTAGCGGAGATTGACGCGCTTCTCGATAGCGGAGTGGAGATTGCGGACTACAAGTATTGCCTATCGTGGATGTACTATGAGAAGCGGGTCGCGGACTGGGATATGCTTCACTATGGACGCGTTTATACAGACGATGAGATCGCTAAGCTGCGGGAGTGGGTCACGGATGAGGGATGCGCGGAGGCGATGTCCGCAGTAGGATTGTTGGAGAAATTGGGAAACTAACCGGCAGACTAACCGAACATTAAGCTGAAGGAGAGAATTATGACCGAAATGCCAATGCACAACGACAACCCGTTCTACGGCTATAACGTGGCTGTGATTCAAGACCAATATGTGGGGCGCGGGGCAGTGGGTGTTGTGGACTTCCTGCTTCCACATGTCAAGCCGGGAATGAGCGTGCTGGATGCCGGATGCGGCCCGGGGACGATAACGCAGGGGCTTGCGGAAATCGCGGTGCCGGGCAAGGTCATCGGATGCGACCTGGAGCCGGGAATGGTGGAGCGCGCGGCTGAACTTGCGGATGGCAAGGGACTCGACAACCTGAGCTTTCAGGTAGGCAACATCCTTGACCTGCCGTTCGAGGACAACACATTCGACGTGGTGATGTCGTGCGCGGTGACGGAGCACCTGAGCGATCCCGTGAAGGCGATGAGCGAGTTGGGGCGTGTGGCGAAGCAGGGCGGTATCGTGGGCATTACGCGGACGGACTGGAGCGCGAGCCTGTTCGCGCCGCCATGTCCCGCCGCTGAACGCTTCATCGATCTGTTCGAGCATGGCTTCACGACTCAAGGCGCGACTATGTTCGGGGGCAAAGACCTGCCGCGGATGCTGCAAGAGGCGGGGCTGAAGGTCGAGGAGCTGCTAATCACTTTCAGCAACGCGTATATGCCGGAGCCGGGGAATCCGATGGTTGCGGGCTGGGCGCAGTGGATCGAGAACCTGCCTCTGTTCGACCGCGTAATCGAAGAAGGGCTGACAACGCGGAACGAACTGGACGCGATGTGCGCGGAGATGCGGGAGTGGGCGGCGCAGCCGGGAACGCTGGCGGCGACGGGCGGTTGCAGGGCGGTTGCGCGGAAGGAGTGAGGCACCAGACGGCGGGGCGACGCAAAACAGAAAAGCCCTCTACAATTGCCGTGGAGGGCTTGTGTGGGCTT
>VXRI01000058.1 GCA_009838595.1 Chloroflexota bacterium
ATTCCCGCCTGCGCGGGAATGACGAAAAGAGCGGTCGTCGGAAATTGTGAAATCGCCTTCAAGAGCGTGGATTGAAATTGCAGAACACATCGTCCACTATTCATGGTAGCGGGTGAGCAATCCGAAAGTATGTATTGACACTGACAGACTTATTGTACTGGTATCCTATTGGCTGGGCGTCTTGTTGGGGAACGCTATCAGGGTGGCATTCGCCTCGACCGTCTAACAAGATTGAGTGCCAGGACGAGGATGGAAGGCGGCATTTGTCAGCTACGGCTGTGGGCATGGCAATTAGACTGGATAATGCCTTGCGAGGTTTTGGCGATGGTTGGGGTCGTGGGCGAAAATCTGGCCACGCCGGAGTTGCTCTGCGGTTGATGCGATGCGGGGTGGTCGTGGGTTTGGCGGCGCGGTGCCGATTGCGCCTCTGTTTTCCATCGCGTCTATGTGTGATGGCGATGCGCCGATGATGTCGCGCAGTACAAATCGGTTGTCGCGGCCCAGCGTTGGCGCCGCCGTGCGGTGAACGGCGGGTGTTTTGGAGAACTTCCACGGGCGGCTCGTGTAGGGCAGCGGTGGCATTTCGGTGATGGGTTCGTGGCGCGCGACTTCGTAGAAACCTCGCTCTTTCAGGTGTGGGTCGAACAGCAATCCCTTGCCGTCTAGTACCGCGCCGGCGGGCACACCCCTCGACTGCAACGCGTTCATAAGGGTGTTCCGTTCATGCTGCGCCGTTTCTCCGGCGATCAGTTCGTCGAGTGCATTACGGTGCTGCCAGCGCGACATCGAGTTTGCGAAACGGTCATTGGCGAGCCAATCCGGCCGCTGGAGTACATCGCACAGCGCGCGCCACTCGGCGTCGGTCGATACGGCGATGGCTATCCACTTGTCGATGCCGACGCAGGGATAGCAGCCGTGCGGCGACATCAGCGTGTCTTGGTTGCCTATTCGTTCTGCGGTGCGTCCGTTCACGGAATAATCCAGAATCGCTTCGGGAATGGTGGATGTGAGCGTCTCGGACTGCGACACATCGATGAATTGCCCCTTGCCTGTGCGCGCGCGGTATGCGAGCGCTGCCATGATGGCGAATGCGGTGTGCTCGGCGGCGGTGTAATCTGCGTATGGGATTTCCGGCAGCACGGGGGCTTCGTTCTTGTATCCGCTTATATGCGACAAGCCGGATGTCGCTTCCGTGGTGAAGCCGATAGCGCCGTAGTCCGCCCAAGGACCCGTATATCCGTAGCCGGTGGAGGATACCATAATGATGTCGGGCTTGATTTGGCGCAAGTCGTCGTATTCCAGATTGAAGTTGCGCATCACGCGGGGGGTGAAGTTTTCGGCGAACACATCGCTGATGCTTATCAGCTCGCGCAGGGCGTCGATGCAATCGTCGTCATTCAGTTCGAGCGTCAGGCTGTACTTGTTGCGGTTCTGTTCGTAGAAGTTCGCCGCCCTGTCCCAGTGCCGCCCTTCGATGCTGTTTGCGTATATGGAGCTGGTGCGGTAATTATCCAGCCGTGCGCAGGACTCGATGCGGATGACCTGCGCGCCCATGTCGCCCAGCAGTTTGATAGCGTGGGGGATGGCGATGAGCTGGCCCATTTCCACTATGCGGACGCCAGATAGGGGTAGGGGCATTCTAGACAACTCCCGAAGCGGTCATTACTTTGAGTTCTCGTAGCGACAGCCCGAGGCGGTCGCATAGTATGTCGCGGTTGTGCTCGCCTAGCAGGGGGGCGGGCGCGCTTGCTTGCCAAGGTGTTTCGCTCATGATAAACGGCGCGCCGGGATAGGTTGCCTCGCCTATGACGGGATGTTTGATGTTGGCGAAATAGCCGCGCGCGCCGTACTGTTCGCCGGCGAGTACTTCCGCCGGGCTGTGCACGACGCCGTAGATATGTCCGCGCCGCTTGTGCGCCTCACGCATCAGGTCGAACTTGCGCCACTTCGCCATCCCCGCTTCGAGTGCTTCTTGCAGTGCTTGCGCATTGTCGAATCGGCTTTCGGGTGTGGTGAATGCGTCGTCTTTGAGCGCCGGCGCGTCTATAAAATCCGCCACGCCGTTCCAATCGACTGCGCCGCCGAAGTGAATCGGCACGATGTAGCCGTCTTTAGTCGGCACGGGACTGCGCGGCATGTCGCCTGTGTATGTGGGCTGTCGCTGTCGCGTGCTGCCAGCGTATGTGTAAAGTGATGTCGTGTCGCGCAGGGCGGATGTTACGCATTCTTGTATGGATATGTCGATGTGTTGCCCTTCGTCGGTGAGTTGGTTGTGATACCAGCCGATGAGCGCGGCAGTAGCGGCATTCGTGCCCGCCTTGAACTGCGTCTGTCGGAGTGCGTGCTTCAGCGGTTCACGTTCGGTAGCCCCGAATATGTACATCAGCCCGCCAAGCGCGTAATGAACGATGTCCGCCGCCTTGTAGTCGCGGTACGGTCCGGTTTGCCCGAAGTTTGATATGGACACCATCACGAGCGACGGGTTGATTCCCGCGAGCGTATCGTAGTCAAGACCCAACGACGGCATCACGCGGGGGGCGAAATTCTCAACGAGTATGTCCGTGTCGGCAAGCAGTCGGCGCAGCAGCGACTTTCCTGTGGCGGTCTTCAGATTGATCGTTATGCTTTTTTTGCCGGTGTTCAGGTAGGCGAACAGCAGGCTGCCTTCCGGATGTGGTTCGTTATCCGCGAACGGCGGCAGGCTGCGCGCCGGGTCGCCCTGCGTCCGTTCGACCTTGACCACATCCGCGCCGAAATCGGCGAGCAGCTTGGTGCAGTAGGGGCCTGCGACATGGTGCGTCAGGTCGAGCACTCGGACGCCTTGTAGGGCTTGGTCTTGCAATTTGCCTGTCCGGGTTTGTCGGATTGTGGAGTTGATTGGGGGAAAGTATATCACGCTTGTGTGGGTATTCGGCTGCCCTTGTAATTTATGCCATGTAATTCCGTTACCCCTTATATTTCGGCAATTCATCCTTGTCATTTCGAGTGAAGCGAGAAATCTGAAGTCGTGCGGGTTGCGCGCAATGATTTTAGCAACTGTGTTTATGGAGTCGCAGAATGAGCTTGCGG
>VXRI01000371.1 GCA_009838595.1 Chloroflexota bacterium
GTCTGCCGAGCCAAAGAGTCGTATCCGAATGCGGGGCTTCGCCTTTGAAGCGCCGTGGCATCCGTATGCGGGAGCGAAGCGGCAGGCGGGCAAGGGGATGCTGTCAATGATGTAAAACTCAGGGTCGAACGATGTATGCGCCAGGATGCCTTGCCATACCAGTTCCTTCACTGAGCCACTGATCGCAAGTTGGCTGCCTGTCCGGCGAATGTGGTGCGGTGCAGCGTTCTTAGCGTGGGGAAGAAGTGCGAGTAGTGGAGTCGAAAGTAATAGAAGATAGCCTTGTCCTGATGCAGACGCAGATACTCGCCCACAACCTCTATGGTGAGGACTTCGCTGTCTGATTCGTCTGTGTCGGAGAATGTCGTTCACAGTATCGTCAATGATGCAAAAGGTGGATATGATGAAAGTGCCAGGTCCACGGTGTCCTCCTTAGGAGTTTTGTTCAACCCCAATAGAGGCTCTGGGTCCTTGTTCTTCAACTATTGCTATCCTCTGTATAAAACTTGAACATCGGGATAGTTATGCTGGGGGATTTGGCGTAACCTGAACTATGGCCTACTCTAAAATTGCATATTGGACATGAGCATCTCCAAGTTCACCCCATCCGCCCGAACCGCGCCGGGCTGAAATGGTTGATAAGATCCGGCTCTTCGCCAGTGATATGCTCCGCCATCAGCTTGCCCGTTATGGCGCTCAGCAGGATGCCGCTGCGGAAGTGCCCGGTGGCGCAGTGCAACCCCTGCCAGCCCGGCACCGCGCCGAGCATCGGAGCGTCGTCGGGCGAGCCGGGACGCAGGCCGGATAGCGCCCAATTCAGGCTGGCGTCTCGCAGCGAAGGTATTATCAGCTCGCACATGTTCATTATGCTCTGAACCGCACCGGCAGTAACGCGATTGTCGAAGCCCGCTTCTTCTACGGTCGCGCCAACCACCACCGTGCCGTCGTTGCGTGGCGCGAGCAAGCCCCAGCCGCCGTGAACAACCGCGTTGATGTTTCCACTGATCGGCTTCAAGTTCAGGTTGACGCCACGCACTGGACGCACAGGCACATCACTGCCCAGCACTTCCGCGATGGATGCTGTCCACGGACCAGCCGCGATAATCACATGATCTGCGGACAACTCTCCGCTGTGGAGGCGGACGCCTCTGATCCGCATGCCGCTGCGCACCAAGCCGATGACCTCCGTATGTTCGAGCACGGTCGCGCCAAGCCTCTGAGAGGAATGGGCGTATGCCATGCTCAGCCGTTGGTTGTTTACACGGCACACCTTTGGCATGAATAGCGCGCCGGCAATGTTTTCACTGACCAGTGGCTCCATCTCACGCACCTTCTGCGCGTCCAGCCACTGCGCTCCGTTGTCGAACCAGCCAAGTTCTGCCGCTACCGCCTGCTCGTAATGTGCCTGCTCTTCGTTGAGCGCGAGTTGGAGTTCGCCACATTGCGCGAGCTCGATGTCCACGCCGGACGCCTCCGCGAGTTCCGGAGCGAGTTCGTGGAACATACTCAAGCCCGTGTTCACAAGGCGTGTGTACGGGTCGGCAGGGTCGCCGTATGAATGCGAGAGGACGCCGGTCGCGGCATTCGTAGCCTCCATGCCAATCTCGCCGCGCTCTAGGATGGTCGTGGCAACACCCGCCTTGGCGAGGTAATACCCTATGGCGCAACCAATGACGCCGCCGCCGATTACGATTGCGTCGGTAGTCGTGGTCGTCATTGCCTTATTCCTCCTTGTACGGCAGCGTGTCGGGCAGCGTGGGCGCGATGCCGTCGATGAGGTAGTCGGCGAGCTGCCCGAAGTCAACGGTAACGATGTCGGGCTGATGCGGCGTCTCTTCCATCGGCAGCCCATATCGGTTCACATAGGCGGCGCGGTAACCGCACGCGCGCGCGCCCATAATGTCGAACGAGTGCGAGGCGACCATCATCAGCTCGCCAACCTCTGCGTTGAGTATCTGCGCGGCTTTGCGATACACGCCCGGATGCGGCTTGAACGCGCCTGCTTCTTCGACCGATATGACGGCATCGAAGTCGAACTTGATGCGGTTGTTCGCCAAATGGTCGAGATACCACGGCTCGCCATTGGACAGGCCGACAAGTCGGTAATGCCCCTTCAGCCGGTTCAATCCGTTCACTGCGTCCTCGAAGGGCGAGAGCTGCTGCCAGACCCGCATGAACTCGTCGGCTTCTTCCCGCGTGAACGCGATATTGTTGGCGCGCAGTGTGTACAGGAAGGCGTACTTGCAAGCGGTCAGGTAGCCGCTGTGTCCGAGCATCAGAATCGTGTCTTGATACTGCTCGACGCGTTGACGCAGCCGCCACTGCGCCCAAAAGCCGGCGGCGTCAATCGGCGATTCTCGCTGCGCCAAAAACTCCTCGATGTGCGGCGTCAGGCTGCCAGCGAGGTCAAGCACCGTGCCGAACAGGTCGAATGTCAGCGTGTTCACGCCGTCAATGGGTTTGATGCTCATAGCGAATTTCTCCTCTATTGCGAATAATACGAAAGTCGTGAGAGTGTTGATTCCCCTTCTGGGATAACATTCTGGTAGTGAGAAACTGATAGTGAGAAAACAATGGGAGTGGAAAGCTATGCCATAAATCCCTTCTCTCATGCATGATGGGGGGAGGTTAGGATAGAAGTTAATGCCTGTGCGAAGATTGAATTGACCTCCTAAACCTCGTGGTAGCGCCAGAGCCTGAAAGCGTAGTACGCGCCACTGAACAGCGTGGCGCACAGCGTGGACAAGATGACGGCGTATGACCATATCGCCGTAGATTCTGCGGAGCCGCGGCCGATGAGCATCACATTGCGCACCTGAATATCGTTCACACCGGCGTAAATGTACCCCGCGAACGAGCCGACAATCGCTATGCCGAATGCAAGTACAAATGCAACCACGATTACACCGCGCGAAGACTCCGGCTTGAACCACGACAAAAACACGGCGAAGCCGATGCACAGCCCGACGCAGAATGCGGTGATAGTCAGCCGTTCGCTCCATGTATAGGGGATAATCTAAGAAAATAGGGCTAACCCGACCATTCCGGCGCCCAACCCAAGCAGAAAG
>VXRI01000379.1 GCA_009838595.1 Chloroflexota bacterium
CCCTTAGGAAGAACGACATTTCGAGGGATGTTGCTAGAGAGTTGGGTGGCACCCACGCGCAAGGCGAAGCTGCCTTAAATGCGGTGCTGAGCAGCATTCAGCAGGCATTGGCGGCAGGTGATAAGGTGGTGCTTACAGGGTTCGGCTCTTTCGAACTGCGCGATGTCAAGGCGCGAAAAGTGCGGCCAATACACGGAAGTAGCGCGGGCGATCTGATAGAAGAGCCCGCTCATAAGCGCGTAGGTTTCTCTGCAGGGTCGGAGCTCAAAAAGGCGGCGCATCAATAGCGATTCCTAGTCGATTCTGACATATAGATATCAAAAGTGAACAGGCAAAACGCCAGTTCACTTTTGATATGTTGCCCTAATAGTACGAATCATATAGCGCGACTTTTCGGTAAGTCATCTGCGCCTTCTCACCTGTCAACCCGCATTCATCCTATGACACCGCCGCTGTGCCAAGTTCGACACTTGCTGCGGATACGCCTGCTCCGCTTGCCACTTCGTAGCCGAATTCCGGCAGTGTCGTTTCTAGTGCGGATAGCAGCGCCAGCACATACTCCGCCTTGCTTGATTCACCCATCAAACCTACGCGCCATACCTTACCCGCTAGTTCTCCCAAACCGCCGCCGATTTCGATGCCGAAACCTCGTAACAATCTCTGCCGGACCGGTGCGTCTTCCACGCCATCCGGTATGCCCACGACCGTAATCTGCGCAAGCCGATGTTCTTCTGGTACTACGCACTCTAGTCCGATCGCTTCCAGCCCTGCGCTCAATGCCCTTGCGTTGTGTGCGTGTCGTTCGAACCTGCTCTCCAAGCCTTCGGACAGAGCAAGCCGCAAGCCCTGTCTCAGCGCGAGTATCATGCTCACCGGCGCGGTGTGATGATATACACGCGGCTCAGTCCAGCCCCAATAATTGCCCAGCAGGTTCAAGTCGAGATACCACGACACCGGCGGTTGACTGCGGTCGCGTATCGATTGCAACGCGCGTTGGCTCAATGCGACCGGCGAAAGACCCGGCGGGCAGCCGAGGCATTTTTGCGTTGCCGAATATGCGTAGTCCGCGTCCCACTCATCGAACGCGACTTCGTTGCCGCCAAGCGATGTTACAGTGTCAACCATGAAGAGCGCGTCATGCTCTTTGGCGAGTCGCGCTAAGTCTGGCATAGGCTGGCGCACGCCTGTCGATGTCTCGGCGTGGATGGCGGTTACCATCTTCACATTTGTGTGCTTTTTCAGCTCGGCATTCAACATTTCTTCAGGGAATGGGCGTCCCCAATCGGCGCGCAGTGGCACGACGTTCGCACCAATGCGGGTTGCCATTTCCACCATGCGCTCGCAGAAAAAGCCATAAATGCACATGACGACCGTATCGCCCGGTTCCAGCAGGCTGCTGAGACCGGCTTCCATGCCGGACGACCCCGTGCCGGAAATCGCCAGCGTGTTCGCGTCATCCGTCTGGAACACGCGCTGCAGCAACTCTCGCACTTCGTCCATTATCAGCATGAAGTCGGGGTCGAGATACCCTATCATCGGCTGCATCATCGCTTGCAGCACGCTAGGGTTGGCGTTGCTGGGTCCGGGACCTAGTAGGATACGCGGTGGAACGGCAGGGATTTTCGATGTGGGTAATGGAGATGCCGGCGTGGAGCGCTGAGTCATTTATGCACCTTCGTGAAATCGAACTTACGGATAATCTGATAACCTGGGGAGGTAACTCTATGTACCATTATAGATTATCGTAGATATGGCGGTCGTATCTGTCCTCGAATCGCACGATGTCGTCCTCTTCGAGGTAGCTGCCAGTCTGGACTTCGACCACTTCCAGCGGCAGGGTGCCGGGATTTTCAAGCCTGTGGATAACTCCGACCGGCACATAGGTCGATTGGTTTTCGGTCAGCAGGAATTCCTCGTCGCCGCGCGTTACTTTCGCCGTTCCCTTGACCACGACCCAATGTTCTGCGCGATGATGGTGCATTTGCAACGAGAGTACCTCGCCGGGTCGTATTGTCAGCCGCTTGACCTGAAATCGATCGCCGGAGTCCACTGTCTCGAACGAACCCCACGGGCGGTTTATCTTCACATGGTTTTCTTGCTCGGGGCGTTCGTCTCGCTTGAGTTGCTCGACCAGTTCCTTGACTTCCTGAACGCGCTCTTTGTGCGCCGCGAGCACGGCGTCGGGCGTTTCGATGATAATAACATCCTGCAAGCCGACTGCTGCGATAAGCCGGTCTTCACTGATGACAAGTGAATTCGACATTGAGCGCGCATATACATCACCCTTCGTGATGTTGCCGCCTGCGTCCCGCTCGCTCTCTTCCCAAAGGGACGACCATGCACCAAGGTCTGTCCACCCTATATCTATTGGCAGTACTAGGCAGTCTGCGGCGCGGTTATCGGAATTGCCCTTGCCGATGTGCTCCATCACGGCATAGTCGATTGATTCGCTTGGACAGGCGGCAAACTGCGCAGCGCCCGGGCGGTAGAAATCGCCGTCTTGCCGAAGCGTGGCTTGCGCGGCGATGCATGCATCGGCGATGTCCGGTCGATGCCGCTTAAGCTCCTGCATCCAAACGGACGCGCGCATCATGAACATTCCGCTGTTCCACAGGTACGCTTCCGAGTTCAGCATCTCGCGGGCGACTTGCTCGCCGGGCTTTTCGATGAACTCCGCGACTTGGAACGCAGATACGTCGTTCTGCAGAGGATGCTGCTCGCCCTTCCTTATGTAGCCGTAGCCGGTCTTGGGCGAATCGGGCTGTATGCCGAATGTGATAATGCCATTGCGCGCCGCCTCTGCCGCGCCGTGTTCGATAATCCGCCTGAACCGCGCTGCGTCTCGAATCACGTGGTCGGCGGGCAGCACGAGCATTACCGGGTCGTCATTGGTGAAATCGGCGTCTTTGTCAAGCAGCATCAGCGCCGCGAGAGTCAGCGCCGGCGCCGTGTTACGGCCGACAGGTTCGAGTGCGATTGCCAGTGCGTCTTTATCCAGCTGCCGTAGGTGTTCAGCCACGAGAAAACGATGCTCTTCGTTGCAGATTATCAACGGGTCAGAAA
>VXRI01000390.1 GCA_009838595.1 Chloroflexota bacterium
ACATCCCGTCATTCCTGCGAAAGCAGGAATCCAGTGCTTGCAAACGGTGTCAATGAGACAAAAATGACTACATTGTGAGGTTCTGATTTCCCGTTTTCACGGGAATGTAGCAAATGTCAACAGAGCCTAATTCTCTCCCAATTCTATAATTCCCACCAATCCGGTGGCAATGTAGGAACAGACCACTCAGGTCTGGGAGTCCAACATTCCCAACCTTGCCCGAATGGCGGCATTCTTGCCTCCAGTCTGCTCAGAGCCAAACATCCCTCCGCTCTAATTTCCTCCGCCTGTTTTCGAGAAACAAGGTTGAGCGATACGGCTCGGCTGAGTTCTGCCTCGTCCTTCCATTGCCAAGTCTTCAAGTCTGTCCCGATAACGATGTCCAAGAAATGATCAATGAAATCGATACCCATATCGGTTCGAATGTATTCATGCTCGAGATTAACATACCATCGACTGAACCGAAGTTCTTGATCCCAAAATGCAAGATAGGCATGCCGGTCGCCCGGAAACATGATACGGAGCATGTCGGCTGTCCATTCACGGTCAAGATGTTTCCACTCGCCAATAGGCAGCCGACCGTCGGATGTGTGCGTCCGCATTTTATAGACTGCGCCCGCAGCCAGATAGAACACAAGGGCTTCCGTTGTATCGCTCACCACCGTTACCGGCCACGCCGCTTGAATCCTGTCCCCCCAGACACTTCGCATTACTATCCGGTCGCCGGGCATCCATCTGCTAATTGGCTTCATCCCATCCATCCATGCGCGCCACCAACTCCGCCGCAATCCCCGTATAGCCCGCCGGCGTCAGCGCCATCAGCCGCTTCTTGTCGTCGGACGACATTTCCAGCCCTTTGACGAAATGGCGCATATCGGCTTCCGTTACACGCTGCCCCCGCGTGAAGCCCTTCAGCAGGTCGTAGGCATCCTCTCCGCCTTGTTTGCGCATCACGGTTTGCACCGCCTCTGCCAGCACTTCCCACGCATCGTCCAGTTCGGCGTCAAGCAGGCGCTCATCCACGCCTACTTGACGCAAGCCGCGCTGCGCCGATTTCAAGCCAACTAGGCTGTGTCCTATGGCAGGTCCCAAGTTCCGCAGCGCCGACGAATCGGTCAGGTCTCGTTGCAGCCGCGATACGGGCAGCTTGGTCGCCAGATGCTCTAGCAGCGCGTTGCTGATGCCGAGATTCGCCTCTGAGTTCTCGAAGTTGATGGGGTTGACTTTGTGCGGCATCGTTGATGAGCCGACCTCACCTTCTACCGCGCGCTGGCTGAACACGCCCAGCGATATGTACGACCACATGTCGCGGTCGAAGTCCAGCGTGATTGTGTTGAAGCGAATTAGAGTGTGGAATATCTCGGAAATGTAGTCGTGCGGCTCGATCTGCGTGGTAAGAGGGTTGTGCGTCAAGCCCAAGCGCTCTACGAAGCGGCGCGATATGTCCTGCCAATCAGCGTCCGGATACGCTATGGCGTGCGCGTTGTAGCTGCCCACCGCGCCGTTGAACTTGCCGAGATACTCGGCGTTCTTCAGCTGCCGCATCTGCCGCCGCCAGCGATACACGAACACCGCGAGCTCCTTGCCGAGCGTAGTCGGGGACGCCGCCTGCCCGTGCGTTCTCGCAAGCAGCGCCGTGTCTGCGGTCTGCTTGGCGAGCGATGCCGCGCCATCAACGAGCGTCCGCGCCTGCGGCAGCCATTCGTCTTCAAGCGCAGATTTGATCATCAGCGCATGCGATAGGTTGTTAATATCCTCCGATGTGCAGCAAAAGTGCACCCACTCGCCAACATCTTCCAGCGATGTGCCTTGCAGCCGCTCGCGGATGTAGTACTCCACCGCCTTGACATCGTGATTCGTGACGCGCTCTATCGCCTTAACGCGCTGAGCCGCATCGTCGTCGAAATTTGCCACAAGCCCGCGCAGGTAGTCTTGCTCTACGCCGGTCAGCGCGCGCATATCCGCGATGTCAGCGCACGCCGCCATCTCCAGCAGCCATTCCACTTCGACTTCAACGCGCCGCTTGATGAGCGCCCACTCCGACAGGTGGTCGGCAAGCCCGCTCACCTGATTCGCGTATCGTCCGTCCAACGGCGTAATTGCCCTAATCGCCAGCATCGTCATGTATCCTCTATATCTTGTCCATCATGTCAACTGATATATCTGTCGTAAACCGTCTTCGCCGCCGCGAGATCCCATATCGCCATGCCCAGCGACTTGAACAGCGTGATGTCGTCTGATCCGCACCTGCCCGGCTTCATGCCGCCGACTACCTGATGCAGTTCGCTGACTTGCTCCCATAGCAGCAAGCCGCGCGATGTGGGCATCAGCAGCTCGCCGCATTCGATTTTTGCCTGTGCGATGCTGTCCACGGCGATGATGTCCGCGCTGCCAATCGTGGCGTCGTCCAGCTCCGTTACATACTCGTTTGCGCCGCCAACTGCGCAGATATGCGTTCCTGGACGCAGCCATTTGCCGCTGAACACGGGCGTAGGCGAGTTCGTAATCGTAACGAGAATGTCTGCGTGTTCCACGACATCGCGAGGATTGTCCGCCACCTGCACTGCGATGCCGAGCGTGTCCGTCATTCTTCGCGCGAATTCGCTGCGGTTCGTTGGATTGCGGCTAAAGACGCGCACGCGCTCGACGGGACGCACGCTGCATATCGCCTCGAGCTGCGCGTCCGCCTGAAAGCCGCTGCCTAGTATGCCAATTTCGGCGGAGTTCTCGCGCGCCATGTACATCGCGCTGACACCGGACGCCGCGCCCGTTCGCAGTCGCCCGAGCGACGCCGCCTCTATAACCGCGAGCAGGTCGCCGGTCAGCATGTCGTACAGCAACACAAAGAAGCGGTATTCGCCGCCGACGATGGAATATACCTTGAAGCCGAAGACGCCTTGTTCGTGCAGCGCCGCCGACATGTGCGCGAGCATCACGCCCGGTCCGGCGCGGGGACCTGCGACGGTGTGTCCGCGCGGCATGTTCGCCGCTGTGCCTGCCGCCTGCTGCTGCAGCACCGCCTCCACCTGCGGAATAGCTTCCTCCA
>VXRI01000046.1 GCA_009838595.1 Chloroflexota bacterium
CGGCTAGGCGGCGCAGCGACAGATTGCCTGCCCATAAGAATACTTGACCTAGCAGTATCATTGGCAGCAGCAGGGCGAAGTGGCTTACGGCGGCGAAGGCTGCAGCGGACGCTCTGTCCACCACTGCCAGTGACAGCAGGACTAGCGTCTCACGGGCTATCAGCTCGAATATGCCGATGCCGCCGGGCGATGACGGTATCGAGCTACCTATGTTTGCAAGCGCAGTTACGAGTACCATCGCGGCGGCGAGATGCCACAAGTTGTCGTAGATATGATGGAAGCCGAATGAATAACCAATAAGGTAGAACAACCCCGTCTCGAACGCCCATACCGGCACGGACAGGGCGAACAGCCACAGTATCTTGCGCAGGCTTGTCAGCGGCGCGAATCCGGCTAGAAAGTAGTCCACGATGTGCATCGCGTTGTCGCGTGGGAAGCGGCGTGGCAGTGGCTTCATAAGCGCGACGGCTATATTGCGCGTGCGCTCCGGCCAGCGCGACAGCGTCAGCATCACGCCGAACGCCGCCACGAACGGCAGCACGAGCGCGGTGGCAAGCAACGGCGGCGCAATGCCCGACAATTCGCCGAAGCCTGCCGTCAGTCCGCCAATCGGCACGAATATCGCCACCGCCGCGACGAACAACAGCAGTGTAAGCGCATCGAACACGCGCTCGATGAATATGGTGGCGAGTGCGGAACTCTTGCTAACCTGCTCTCGTTCGCCGAGATAGTAGCTGCGTACGACTTCTCCTAGCCGCATCGGGAGCAGGTTGTTCGCCATATAGCCGATGACAACTACTGGGAACAGGCGGCGATTGCTGATGGGCTTAATGTGCATCAGCAGCGCCTGCCAGCGCATCGTGCGAAAGACCACGCCCACCAAGTATAGTGCGACCGCCGGTGCGACATACAGATAGTTTGCGTCAGCGAGCGCGTCCACCATGTGGGTGAAGTCCACCGTGACGAAAAACAGCGCTATCAGCATCACGCTGAGTGCCAGTCCAATCCAGAACTTGCCGGCTTTGAACAACATTCGTTCCTTCAGGCGGGAAGATAGGCGGGACCAGCCGCGCAATCAACGATATTCGCTGTAGCGCGGCTGCGGCAAGATAATTGTCGTAACTATAAGACTCCATAGTCTCAAAATTGTCATTACCACGCATCGCCTCCACACGCAACACTCCGGCGAGTACAGAAATACGTCAGTCCTTAGTGTCAATCGTGCGGGCTAAAGCGTGCGGGTCTATCACGCCAATCCAGACATTCTCCCTTCAGGCGCTAGGGGTATGCCAACCTTGAGATTGAATGTGCAAGGCGTAACGATGGTAGGGACGACTTGCCGGTCGCCTCTACGGATAACGCCATATCGGGTACAAAATCAAATACATTCCCTCCACCGCCTATGGACGATTTATGGACGATTACGGGAATTATCGAGAATCCCCGGCTATTGCAATGTTCCCGGAGGGTAATGTTCCAGCCACCACTTGGCAATCTCATCTCGGCGAGCGAACCAGACGCCGGGATGGCTACGCGCGTACTGAATGAATCGGTCAAGCGCACGGGAACGTGCCGGTTTTCCGGCGATGCGACAGTGCAAGCCAATAGACATCATCTTGGGATGCGTGCGCCCTTCTTCGTATAGCACATCGAAAGTGTCCTTCAAGTATTCGTAGAAGTCTCCCACACTGTTGAGCCCTCCTCGCCAGAACCGCGCGTCGTTTGTCTCAAAGCTATAGGGCAGCACAAGCCACGGCTTGCCGAGCACGGGCGTATAGTACGGCAGGTCGTCGTTCAGCACGCCGCTGTCGTAGATGAACCCGCCCTCACCGGCGACCAGTTCGCGCGTGTTGACGCTTGGTCCGTATCGCGTGAACCAACCGACCGGACGCTCGCCGGTCGTCTGCTGCAGCGATTCGACAGTTTTCTTGATGGCAGCGGCCTCTTCGTCGCGCGGCATGCTGTGGTACTCTTCCCAACGGTAGCCGTGTCCGCAGACTTCGTGTCCGCGCTCAACCACCGCTAGGGCGACTTCCGGGTTGCGCTCGAATGCCAGCGCGCAGCAAAAGAACGTGCTCTTTATGCCGTACTTATCGAACATGTTCAGAAGGCGCCAGACACCTACGCGGCTGCCGTATTCAAAGAACGATTCGTTGTACAAATCACGCTGGTCGAGCGGCACCGGCGATGGCACTTCGTTGTTCGTTTCGTGTGCAGGGTCGCCGTCCAGCAGCGATTTCTCGCTACCTTCTTCGTAGTTCACTACGACCGAGATGGCAATGCGCGCGTTGTCGTGCCATTTGATAACAGGCGGCTTCGCGCCGTAGCCGATGAAGTCTCGTTGTGGGTTGGGCATGGTTGAGTCCTTTCGTTAAATGGAGTCCTGTTGAAGGCGCCATAGTTCCGTTTCAGAGTAACAGGTATAGCAGTGCCTGCCTTGCATCGACATAGATGATTGAGGTTGAGGACACACTATAATCTTTCCCCGCAAGGGCTGACAGCGGTATGTATTTGATTTTTGTACCCGATATGGCACTGTCCGTAGGGACGACCATGTGCAACTCTGGGAGTGATATATGGATTGCAAGGAAGACCTGAAAACTGCGATAATACCACAATAAGCGCTCGGTTCTTGGGCTGCGTGCGAGACTTCCGGCGCGGTTCTCTAGCATACCTGACGATATGAGAGTGAGCGAATGACGACTAGCACATCAACTATGGACCTTGTTGACCGCAAGATTCTGAATGTCATACAGACACGCTTTCCGCTCGTAGAAAAGCCATTCGAGGCGGTGGGCGAGGAGATTGGCATCCCGGAGAGCGAGGTCATCGAGCGCGTCGCCGAAAGGAAGAGCAAGAATGTGGTGCGGCAAATCAGCGCCATCTTCGACACACGGCGGCTGGGCTACAAAACCACGCTGGTGGCGATGCGCCTGCCCGCAGACGAACTCGACGCGGCGGCGCAAGTCATCAACGAACATCCGGGCGTTAGCCACAACTACGCGCGCAATGGGCACTTCAACCTGTGGTTCACGCTCGCCGTGCC
>VXRI01000108.1 GCA_009838595.1 Chloroflexota bacterium
CCAAGGTGCCCCGGGGATGTGGCGCCCACGACCAGACCGATATTGCCGTTAGCGTTCCATTCGGATGCGCGCGCGGCAACCCACTCGTAAAGCGGCATTTTTTGACCGTCGGCTGGCGCGGCGTCGCTTTCTGAACCGTCTGCATCGACAGACACAATAATATCCTGGAACTCGCGCGCGCCAAGATTTGATGTGCGGCAGAGTACGAACACGCCTTTATCCGCGTAGTCCAAGAATGGCGTCAGCGATTCGCCTCCCATGTATCCGTTCACGGTAACGGCGTCGAAGCCCCAGCAATCGAACATCGCCGTGGCGTACTTGGCGCTGGTCGAATCAATGTCGCCGCGCTTGACATCCCCTAGCAGCACGACGCCCGGCGCGGTCTCGCGGATGTGCGCTATCGTGTCATGCAGCAATTGCAAACCTTCGATGCCGAGCGCCTCGTAGAAGGCGATGTTAGGCTTGTACGCGCAGACTATATCCTTCGTCGCGTCCACGATGGCGCGGTTGAACGCCCGCGCATCGCTATTCCTTGCCAGTGCGGGCGGCATCAGCGCGGGATCGACGTCCAAGCCCACGCACACCAGACTGCGGTTCGTGCTCGCCGCGCTATGTAGTTTGTCGGTGAATGCGCTCAAATTTGCTCCCAATATCGATATGATTGCCATTGCCACACGACCAGTTTAATATCGCGGCAGTGGCGCGACAAGTGTTGGAAGGGTTGTTGATTGCGCTAATTGGAACGCATCCTATCCTGTCCATCCTGCCCATAGATGTGAATTAGAGGAGAATGAATCACTTTTGACAGCAAGGTTACAAGAAATCTTCAAGCGCATGCTTGCGCGCTACGGCGGGCAGCGCTGGTGGCCTGCCGACACGCCGTTCGAGGTGATGGTGGGCGCGGTGCTGACGCAGGCGACTTCGTGGACGAATGTGGAATTGGCTATTGCGCGATTGAAGGACGCGGGCGCGCTCTCGCCGTCTGCAATTCGCTATCTGGACGCGGCAGAACTCGCGGCGCTCATATATTCAAGCGGTTTTCATAACATCAAGGCACGGAGGTTGAAGGCGCTGGCAAAGTTCATCGGCGACGCTTACGGCGATAACATAGACGCAATGCGCGAGGCGGATTGCGACACATTGCGGCGCGAGTTGCTTGCCGTCAGCGGCATCGGAGAAGAGACTGCGGACGCGATACTGCTGTATGCGCTGGACAAGCCGGTGTTCGTGGTTGACGCATATTCGCGGCGGCTGACCGAACGGCTTGGAATCGCGCCGCAATCGCAGTCTTACGGCACACATCAGCGGCTGTTCACGGATAACATGCCGCGCGACCACACGCTGTTCGCTGAGTATCACGCGCTCATCGTGGAACACGGCAAGCAAGCCTGCCGCAAGATACCGAAATGCGACAGATGCTGTCTGCGCGACATTTGCCAGACCGGAGCCGCGGCATCCACCCAATCCAATCATCCTGCCCATCCTGCCAAATGATGGGAGAATGGCAATTGATGAGCTCGCCTAAACGCCTTTGAACCAGTCCGTGAACTGCGCGGCGAGCGTCTCGTCGCCTGTGAGCGATATTCGGCCGCGCCGAACCGAGCGGCGCAACTGCAGCCTGCCAAAGCAGTACAGGATGTATGTGTCGGTGTCGCAGCCGAACACGACATCGACCGGGGAATCCCCCGAGCGAGAGTGCCTGAAATTGTCGCCGAATACAGTTACATCATAACCGCCGTCTGCGTCCGTTAGGTCGAAGCGATAGCGTATCGGCGTGTCGAGCGGCTCCGCCTTCTGAAAGCCGGAGCGTAGCCAGCGCCACACGAAATCCAGCATGAATGGGCGCGCGCGGTCGCTTATCTTGGCGGCGCGATCAATCGGGTAGCGGATGTCCCACGAATGTATCGCAAGCTCGGACGCGCGAATGTCGATGAGCCTGTCCACGCTGATGACGAAATACGGATGCCAAGTGGGCAGCGCATACGACGATTCGTCAAGGTCTAGCAGCAGCGTGTTGAACCGCTTGCAGCTGGCGTTGAAGTCGTAAAACAGGTCTTCGTGGATGGCGTTGCGCGTGTCCACCAGTCGCTCTAGTCCCTGCTCCGGGCTTGACGGAGGATTCCAGCCCATCGGAGGCTCCACACTGCCCCTCACCGCGTTCGTGACGCTCAGCCCGAACACATTCGCGCCAAGGATGAGGTGCGTGATGACATCGGCAATCTTCCAGCCCGGACAGGCGCTGGCGTACACATCCGGGTCTCGCCAGATATTGTCGGGCAGCGTGTGCAGATACGCCGCCATCTCGTTCGATAGGTCGCGCACAAGCTGAATGCGCTCCTGTACCTGCTGTGGGTCGCTCATAATGCCGCCCTTATCTCCTCTGCGATTTCACGCTCGCGCTCGATGTCGATTTGCACCTTGTCCAGTATATCTTGCGACCGCCGTTCCAGCGCGGCGATATGCAAGGGCCCGTCGCCCCAAAGGCTGCTCTTACGGCGCGGCACGACATGCATGTGGAAATGCGGGACTTCCTGCATGCTGGCGACGCCGTTGTTATTGTACAGCGTAATTCCGTCCGGCAAGTACGCCCTGACCATGGCGGCGGACAGCCGACGCACGGCGCGCATTATCGCATGCAATTCATCGTCGGTCAGGTCAAGTATCGTGGGCGCGTGCCTGCGCGGAATGACCAATGCCTGCCCCACCTCAAACTGCCGTATATTGACGATTGTGAGCGTCAATTCGGTCTCTTCCACAAGCCCTTTGTCAAACCGCCCCGCTATCAGTTCGCAGAACACGCAAGGCGTCATTTTGGGCAATTCAAAAGGCGCATCCATTATCGAAAACTGTTCACTGAAAACTGCAAACCCTTAATATAGTCCCTACTATAAGACGATTTCACAACTATAAGACGATAGTCCCTTTCACAAATCATGCGTAATTTCATTCTCGTCATTCCTGCGAAAGCAGGAAACCAGAAAACGGTCGATGAAAGCGCATGTTGATGCAGAAAACAGCCAATTTCTGGATTCCCGTCTGCGCA
>VXRI01000149.1 GCA_009838595.1 Chloroflexota bacterium
CGTTAATGTACCCATCCTACTTTGACAGGGGAAAGTCAGAGCAGGGCTGGCGTTCACATCCAACAAGATGTGAACGCCAATTCCAAGCCCTTATGAAATCGGCACTTCCTCGGTGGGGCGCATCTCTTCGGTGGCGATTAGGCGGTTCAGGGCGTTCATGTATGCCTTGGCGCTTGCCACGATGATGTCCGTGTCGGAGCCGCGCCCTACATAGGCGTGCTCGTCCTTTTCTATGCGGATCGTTACATCGCCGAGCGCGTCTATGCCCTCGGTTACGGCGTCCACGCGATATTCGGTCAACCTGTTAGGCACATCGATAATCCGGTTGATTGCCTTGTACACGGCATCTACAGGACCTGTGCCGGTGGCGGCATCCGTGGTGGCGTTGTCATCGCTATCAACGAGCGTAACCGTCGCGGTAGGCACATCGTGGTTACCGCATGTTACCTGAATATGCTCCAGCGCATACACGGCGGGAATGTCCGCGATGCGGCGCTGGCTGGACATCAGCGCGACCAAGTCCGCGTCCGTAACTTCGGGCTTGCGGTCGGCGAGGCTCTTGAACGCCTCAAACGCATCGTTCAGATCATCCTGGTCCAGATGGTAACCCAGCTCATCGAGGCGGGATCGCAGCCCTGCCCTGCCGCTCAGCTTGCCCAGCACCAGCTCGTTGCTCGGCCAGCCGATGGTTTGCGGATCCATAATCTCGAATGTCGTGCGCTCTTTCAGCACGCCGTCTTGGTGGATACCGGACGCATGGCGGAAGGCGTTAGCGCCCACAACCGCCTTGTTTGGCTGCACAGTGAACCCGGTGATGTCGCTGACCAAACGGCTCGTGCGGAAAATCTGGCGCGTGTTGATGTTAGTATCCACGCCGTACAAGTCTTTGCGCGTTTCCAGCGCCATTATGACCTCTTCGAGCGCAGCGTTGCCGGCGCGCTCGCCCAGCCCGTTGATGCAGCCTTCGACCTGCCGCGCACCTTCCGCTACGGCGGCTAGACTGTTGCCAACCGCCTGCCCCAAGTCGTTGTGGCAGTGGACGCTCAGCGTCGCTTCATTGATGTTCGGCACATTCTCCTTGATGAGGCGGATGCGCTCGCGGAACTCCCATGGCATCACATAGCCCACAGTGTCGGGAATGTTGATGGTGTTCGCGCCGGCGGCGATTGCGCCTTCCAGCATCTTGTACAGATACTCGATGTCGGTGCGGGTGGCGTCCATCGGCGAGAACTCTACGTCGTCGCAGTAGCTCTTGGCGCGCTCTACGGAAGCAATCGCCATATCCATGACTTCTTCCGGGTTCTTGCGCAGCTGGTTCATAATTTGCACATCAGAGCTGGAGATGAACACATGGATGCGCGGGCGCTCGGCGTCCTTAATCGCTTCCCATGCGGCATCCACATCGGGCAGCACGCAGCGTGCCAGAGAGGCGATGATGGGGCGGCGCACTTCGCGGGCGATGGTCTGCACCGACTCGAAGTCGCCGGGCGAACTCGCGGCGAAGCCAGCCTCGATAACATCCACGCCCAGCCTGTCCAGCTGCCGCGCAATTTCCAGCTTCTCGGGCGTGGTCAAGCCTATGCCCGCCGACTGCTCGCCATCTCGCAGCGTAGTATCGAAAATGATTACTTTGTCGTCTGACATTTGTTTCTCCTGTCGGTTGTCTGTGTCGGTAGTCAGTCGTTACTATGAGAACTCCGACTACCCAAGGACAACGCAGTCCGCCAGACCGAGCATTGCCAAAACCCGGTCATCGCGGCGAACTGCGAAGGATGCCTCCGTGCGGTTCATGTTGTTTGTCTCCTACTGTTACAGCGTCAAAATCAAGGTTATCAACGAAACCATCAAACCTATTTGGAATGGCAGAAATATGCCCGGAAGAATAGCGATTGTCCAACGGAAGTTGCGCTGCGTCTCCAAGAGTAGTGCATCTATCTTGGCGGCTAGGTCACGCACATCCTGCCTATTTTCAACGGCTTCACGAACCAGTGATTCCGCAATGGTTTCCAATCTGACGAGCCGCTCGTTCGTGGTGTCTTGTTCAGCCGTTGTAGTCATCGCATATTCTCCAAATCGGCGAAGAAGCTTTCATCCACTTCATGCCTCACAACGGGAATAGTCCGCACGCCAAGCCCTAAATCAATCATTTGCCTGACCAATTCATCGCCGTCAATCAGCGTAATTTGCGCCTGTGCCTCTTCAACCCATCCTATGGCTGTTGATGTGAAACTAGATGTTGTAATGAACACTCCTCTGTCATATCCGCCACTCACGCTGCCTTGAAGCCGTTGAACGGGATCGATGCCCACGCTGTTCCCTGCCGCATAGCGCTTCGCCTGAAATGCCACCTTCACATTTATGAACGGAACGGCGCAGTATCCGTCTATGCCGCCGTCATAAGACTTGCCCGTAACTTGCACATCCGAAAAACCTTTTGCCTTCATGTATTCGCCGACAAGAACCTCAAACTGGTCGGGCGACAGCTGCCGCAGCCGTTCAAGGATGTGATTAGCAAGACTATCTTCGTCGCCGGAGTCCGAAGGCTCAACAGTAGGATTCATTGATGCAGGATATTCTTCGACATTCTCCTCGACATATGTATCAGTAAACAATCCGTTTTCTTGTAGCGTATCTTGGGGTGCAATCGCGTCTCCAACTGGCAAAATCTCAAAGGTGAAGCGTGCGTTACCGCCTCTACGGGACGGAGGCCCGCTATATTCTATTTGCTTCACAACTGCTTGCCTGCTAAAAGTATCCCCATCTAACGCCTGAGAAGTGGTAGCGTTCTGTGTCCCTAATCGTGAAGATATATCGCCTGTGCGAAAGGTTATGCGCGTCTCGCCTTTACGACGGGCATCTTCGACGAGTTTGGCAGCATAAGCGCGAACCTTATCAGAATCTCCGACAGCCATAATTCATGCGCTCCTTGAACACATCCCCACTTGAGTTTCAGTCGTACTTGCAAATCCACCCCGTCATCCCTCGTTGCTCGCTGAATCCAAATGAAATCTTCGTATTGCTGCTACACGTACGACGCTTTCAG
>VXRI01000404.1 GCA_009838595.1 Chloroflexota bacterium
ATTGTATTGGATAAAGATAAGGTCATTCGCCTGGTTCACCAAGGCGTCGCTATCAACATGATAAACCATACCGCTATTCCGCACACGGTTGGGATTATAATGAGCAAGTACAGATGGATTACGGGCTTTATGTATGCGTCGTGCAACGGAAGGTCCGGGTGTGGGCGGCTGGCGTGATAGTCCCACTCATCCGCTTTACTGAAACGAAAGCGGATGAGTGGGACGACCCATATCACAAACATCGCGAAAGCCGCAATATAAAGTACCGAAGCCACTTCGGGCTTGTCCTTCACATTAGCCTCGAACATTCCCGCGAGCACTATTCCAATGGCAAAAAGCAGCCAGAGCGCATGCAATGCTACATACGCGAAACGCATCGGAGCGCTGGATTCGATTGGAGAGGTTTCGTTCCTGCGAAGCAGCCGTCTAATCGATACAAACCAGACGCAGCCAACGAACAAGCCACCACTTATCATTAGAACTACGTCGCCGATGCGTATTTCTTCGTTGCCGCCAATCGACATGAATAGGAATGTTAAACCTGCGATGATTGTGCCAGCCGCAACATACAGCCATACTCCGTACAGGATTCCGTAGTCTGGCGCACCACGCCATCCGGAACTTGCATGCCAAGCATCCGCAGCACAAGGTACAGCCAAGGCAGTATGAACAGCATGGAGTACCACGCGCCCGTTCCTGCATGCGGCTTTGGCAATCCTCGGAAGTGCGCGATTGTGGCGCATATCAGCGCGGCGAAAGGCGTACCAACCAGTCCCAAAATCATTGACTAGCTGATGATATTAAAAGGCAGCGTTGCTGCGGACATCAAAAATCCATTTCAAACCTCCAGCGTGGCACCGTTCCAATTACAGACGCTTGCAGTATAATTCTGCGCACAGAGGCATGTCCAATAGGCGAGCCATAATATTGAAAGTGTAAGGCTTTTCTCATGCGAAACATATTCAGAGGCTTGAAAGCGGTCGTGGGTGGCGGGCGTAATGGCGATTCGCCGGACGACGAGGGCGCGCTGCGCGACATAGAGAACCACGCGGTCAATATCGCGCGCGAGGCGGGGGAGATTCTGCGCTGGCACTTCGAGCGCGCTCTGAATGTGGAGTACAAGGACGACAAGAAGAGCGACCCCGTTACCAACGCCGACTATGAGTGCCAGCGATACCTGCAAAACGAGATTGCCAAGCGCTTCCCCGAGCACGGTATTTTGGGTGAAGAGGACGACGCCAACGCGCGCGAAAGGGCGGACAGCCAGCCAGCACCCGATTTCGTCTGGGTGCTGGACCCGCTGGACGGCACGCGCAACTTCTTGTCCGGCCTGCCGATATACGCTAGTTCCATTGGCGTGCTGTACCGTGGTGCGCCCATCGCGGCGGCGGTGTTCATGCCCTGGCCCAGCGATGTCGGCAGCATCGTGATGCACGCGCGCAAGGGCGGCGGCACGCGCATCGACGGCACACCTGTGCCCGCGTTGACGGCGGATGCTCCGGACGGCAACAGGCTGGTTACGCTGCCCGGCGGCTTTGGCGCGCTGTTCGATGTGCGTAAGCAATTGCGCGGCAAGGTGGGCGAGCTGCGAATGACCGGCAGCATCGCATACGAGCTCGCGATGGTGGCGAAGGGCGTAACGCAGTACACGATAACCACCGCGCCGTTCTTGTGGGACGCGGCAGGCGGTTCGCTGCTGGTAATGGAAGCCGGCGGCGTCGTGCTGCAAGGCGGATACCGAAAGCTGCTGGGCAGACTGCCCATCGCCCTAAGGTGGCAGCCGCTGGAATCGTTCGCGCCATCGTGGACAAGCGGAACAACCACAATGAAAGAACTCCGCGAATGGCGAGCGCCGCTCTTGCTAGGCAGCCCAAGCGTAGCCCGCTTCGTAGCCGCCAACCTACGCGGCAAAACAAACGTCAAACGCCGCTTAACCCGTCTAGCCCGCAGGCGTAGGTAGAGTGGTAGGCCGCGCTTCTCGCAGTGTGCTAATTGCAAGTGGATGTGGGGGGCGTCCTGTGGTATGCAAGCGACCGGAAGGAAATGGCGGATAGGGAGAAAATGGTGGAGCTGAGGGGACTTGAACCCCTTACCTCCTGCTTGCAAAGCAGGCGCTCTCCCGGATGAGCTACAGCCCCACGAGGAGTTGTCAGTGGACAGTTAGTCAACATAGCCTAGTTTTCAGTCATTAGTGGCAAGTGTAGAGTTGCGCTTCGCTGGATTTTGCTTTCATTCCCACTCGCGCCGTGTGCTACGGCAGAAATAATGTACTGATAACTGACGGCTAATTATGGGCAAAACAATAGGGCTGGTCTTTGACTTCAACCGGCCCTGAGTGGCGCTCTCGCAAAAGCGCCTTAACCGCTGGATAGTGGAAACGAACAGTAGTTTAGCAAAGTTTGTATTTTTGCAAATGGTTGTACAGTAGGTTGTCTTAGGGAGGTGTTACGGGTTTTGAGGAACTCCCCTCATTGCTGAGGTCCGGCTCTACTCTCTGCCTTTGGCATCTCGCCTACTGACCGACCTAGGATTTTCCGTCCGTGCGGCGTATGCCACAGGTAGGAATCTCCCTAGAAAGGAGGTGATCCAGCCGCACCTTCCGGTACAGCTACCTTGTTACGACTTAGTCCCAGTCACCAGTCCCACCCTCGGCGCCTGCCTCCCTTGCGGGTTAGCCCAGCGACTTCAAGTGTTACCGACTTCCATGACTTGACGGGCGGTGTGTACAATCCCCGGGAACGTATTCACCGCAGTGTGCTGACCTGCGATTACTAGCGACTCCGCGTTCATGCAGGCGAGTTTCAGCCTGCAATTCCAACTGGGGCCAGATTTGTGGGATTAGCTCCGGCTCGCGCCATCGCGACCCTCTGTTCTGACCATTGTAGCGTGTGTGTAGCCCTGGGCGTAAGAGCCGTGCCGACTTGACCTCGTCCCCACCTTCCTCTCCCCTTTTAGGAGCAGTCTCGCTAGACATAGTAACTAACGACGAGGGTTGCGCTCGTTGCGGGACTTAACCCAACACCTCACGGCA
>VXRI01000374.1 GCA_009838595.1 Chloroflexota bacterium
GGCTTAGACAGAATAAGCGTAAGCCAGCCCGTAGGCACAGCCGAATCCGTAATCGTAGAGCAGCTCCAATGGTTCGCCGAAGAGGTGATGCCCGCCTTCGAAGGGAGCGCGTCAGTGCAAGAATCTGAACTGGAAGCGGTGCCCGGCGACGATTAGATGAGGTCGGGCGATTTGTCTGTTAGCCAGTGTGTCAGAATGGGATTTACACTTGATACACCGGCGCGCAGATGACCGATTGCTGACAACTTCCTGTGGGAGAAATTAGATATGAAGAAAAAGTGCACCTACAAGGCAGTCATACGCCACGAACCCGGCGAAGATTATTGCCGCCTAGAATGGATTAGCGGCAAGCCTAGGACGAATGAACCGCTTGAAGTCGAAATCAGCGTGTGGCAAGAGCCGCCGAAAGGCGACCTACGCCCCGTTGACAAGGAACGGAGCAAGAAGGTGGCGAAGGCGTTCGAGAAACTGGCTGAGTTAGGGACTTTCTCAGAAATAAAGGATCCCGTGGAGTGGCAGCGTGAAATCCGCAAAGATCGCCCACTCCCAGGGCGAGATTAGCCGATGCTATTGGATAGCAACATCGTCATTTATGCATCTCGGAGTGACAGCACTAACTTGCGCCAATTCATCAGAATTCATGCTCTCGCAGCCTCCATAGTGAGCTATATTGAGGCTTTCGGATACCATAATCTGGTCAAAGAAGAGCGATTAGTTTTGGAAGAACTTTTCCGAGATATAGAGTTACTGCGACTCACAGATGAAATCGTGGATATATCCATTGAGCTTCGACAACAGCGGCGTATGGGCTTGGGCGACGCCATCATCGCGGCAACCGCCCTTGCACATAATCATACGCTACTGACGCATAACACCCGGGACTTTCAATGGATAGAAGGTCTTGACCTGCAAGACCCGCTGGAAGAACAAGAACAACTCAACACCTGACACCTGAACACTCTCAAGGAGTAGAAAACATGCCAAACAAGAAAGGCAGCGCACTGCTCATGGTCTGGGCAGATGTGCCCGCCGACAAAGAGGACGACTTCAACGCGTGGTATAACGAAGAACATCTCGCGGAACGGCTCGCCATCCCGGGCGTGCTCAGCGGCGCCCGCTACGAATCGGATTCCCCCGGCGCGCCCAGGCACCTTGCGATGTACGAACTCGAGAACATCGGAGTGATGTCATCAGAGGCGTACCTCAGTGTACGTGGCAATGCCACCGAGTGGACGAAGCGCGCATCGCCGGAAGTCGTAGCCACGACATACATCCGCAACACCTATGACCAGATATTCCCCGCGGAAGTCGGCGATGATGTGGCGCAGAGCGGCATGGCGCCGGCGCTGCAAATCGGTCGCATGACCGTGCCGCCGGAGTTGGACGCCGAGTGGAACGACTGGTACAACGGCGTCTATGTGCCCAACTACATGAAAGTTCCCGGCTGCATACGCGGCAGACGCTACCGCGCAGTCGAAGGCGAGCCGGCATACCTGACTGTGTACGAATTCGAGCATCCTGAAGTGTCGCAGACCGACGAATGGAACCGCCAGCGCGCCATAGACCCGCGCAACGAACGCTGGCAGAACACGATGGAGCATGCGGTGGGTTCGCCCGGCGTGTGGGTGAAGACGTTCGAGATTTAATGGGACGAGGGGATAGGGGATAAAAGTGAAGTCCCGGCCTAACCGGGGCTTCTGTCATTCTTCAGAGACTTATAAGTCGGGAGCGTCCGAGATATATCCTACGTTAATATCTCCGCTGTCCATTATCCTGTATATTGCGAGCCATTCATCATTGCTGAAGAAGACGGTATCGGGGTGAAATGGGGGAGAGTGGGCAGGTATCTTGAATTCTCCATCCGGTTCAGGATCGAACAGAAGCGAGAACAGCATGCACCAAGCAAGTATTCCGTACTTATTCAATTCAAACTCTAAAGCTACTGGCAAGTTTATCTGCGGTACATGCTCACTGCTCAACATCTCGCCTCTGCATGAAGCGAGTCAGTAGCCTTTTGATTTCCGGTATCGGGTAGCTGACATATTCGCCACGCTCAATTGCCGCGAACCCCTCAAGCGCCTTCTTCTGCACACTTGGCGCCTTGAACGGAGTGAAGCGCTTTTCGATTTTCGCCCTTTCTTCGGGGCTGAGCTCTTTGTCCATTGTTGCTGCCATATTTTTCTCCCGGTACTGCTTACTAAGCATCAGTGTAGTGGTTTATCGGTGGGGTTGCAAGGCGAATTGAAATTGTCCAGTTTCCAAAGTGCGTGATATAATTTGCATAGTCTCGTATAAGAACGTATCTATATTACAAGATTACAAGGAGAATTGGAGTGAGCACCGTACAGCAAATCAGACTCAGTCAGATTGATCCTGGCAGTTCCATCAATGTTCGCAGATAGGGCATTGATGAGAATGTCGAAAAGGTCAAAGTGTCCATTAGGCAACATGGCTATTGGCCGGACATGCCAATCGTTGTTCGACCTCATCCTGAGTCTTCATCCGAATATGACCTTGAGCATGTCACTGGACAGTGCCGCTTCAAAGCCTGCTTGTCTCTCGGCTTGGAAGAAATTCCTGCATTTGTTTTCCCAATGAGCGACGAGGAAGCCATTCAGCGTTCATGGCTTGAAAACGAGGCGCGTGGCGATCTGACATACAGCGATCGCGCCTATTGGACAGAAAGAATCTTTAAGCAATACAGTGGAGACGGCCACACCGCTCAAGAGGCTTTGGAAATGGCGGCTGATTATCTTGGTGTAACGACACAAACCGTTATGAGATATTACAGATTAGTCGCGTTGCCCGAAGGACTTAAAGAAATGGTGGACCAGGGCATCCTTCCTTCTGGAGCAGCTGGTGAAATCGTGAGGAACACCTACGACGGCGCACAGGTCGAAGAATCCCAGCAGGCAATGACAGAACGCGCATCATGGTTCCTTGGCCTTGACAGAGACGCAAGGGAACATGGCATCAAATCATTGCAAGACTTGGGAC
>VXRI01000341.1 GCA_009838595.1 Chloroflexota bacterium
AGCATCGGCTGTGCCTGCTCGGTGGCACGCGCAGTGAACTGCCAGTTGTGGTCGCTGGTCATGATGTCGGTCGCGGAGGCGTAACCGTACTTAACCTCTTCGGGCAAGTCGTCTATGTCCGCGTAATCCGGGCCCGCTTCCAGCAGCAGCACCGATGTGTTCGGATCTTCCGTAAGCCGCGTGGCGAGAATCGCGCCCGCTGAGCCTGCGCCGATGATGATGTAGTCGTATTTCATAGGGGCTCCTTGCCTGTCTAACCGTACTCTAAATTTGTCAGATGTAGGACCGTAAACCTATAGCCGATATGCGCGGTCTCTTCTGCTAATTCGCTTTACAAGGATCTGTTGATCGTTCATATCGAATTCGAAAATGACCCGCCAATCGCCGACACGCATTCTCCATTCATTGGGCGAGCCTCGCAGGCGCCGAATTTCGCCTGATCGGTCTCCAGCCAATCTTTCTAGTGCATTCAGTATCCGCATTGCCGAAACCTTATCAAGCCGCCTCAGATCTCTTCTAGCTTGAGGGTTGTATATGATCCTGCGGATCACAAGCCCAGCTCTTTCTTCAATTCCTCGTGGGTTATAAATCTACCCGCGGCGAAATCTTCATCAGCCTCTTTGATAGCCTGCTTATCTTCCTCAGTCATCGGCTAGTCATCTAACGGAGCATTCAGAAACGCTTCCCAAACGGGATCATGGTCTGTCGCAACATCGACTTGTCTATTATCATCGGGCTTTGTCGCCATTCTGCAACCTCCGTATCCTACGGAATTGTTCATAGCCAAACTATCGGCATCTTACCAGACATGCGCCCGCAACGCCCTATCCCATTCCTATCCATCCTCCGCCTTCACAGGGGCAGGCTCTGTATATCCTGTTAGTTCCCGTCCTTGATAAACTCCGCGACGCGCTCGCCGATGACCATCGAAGTGGCGTTCGTGTTGGCGCGGATGCAGTCGGGCATGATAGATGCGTCCGCCACGCGCAGGCTTTCGATACCGTGCATTCGAGCGTACTGATTGACCACCGCCATAGAGTCATCGGCAGGCCCCATCTTGCAGGTGCCGGAGATGTGGTGGCTCGTCCTGACATTCCGCATCATCCAGTCGTCGAGCGTCTGCTCTGATTCGATTTCGGCGTCGGTGGGGAAGCGCCTGCTTGCAATCAAGTCTGCCAGCGTGTCTTTCTCGGCAATATCAAGGCATATCCGGACGGATTCACGCATCCGCCTGCGGTCAAACTCGGTCGCCAGCAGGTTGTAATTGAGGAACGGCTGAATGCGCGGATTGGTCGCCCTGAGCAGCATCTCGCCTGCTGATTCCGCCAGATAGATGGCAGCAATCATGCCGATGCCGATGGGTTCCGTGTTCGGGTCGGTGTAATAAAGGCTGCGCGTCGCATACGAGAACGGGTGTATGAGCATGTCGTTGCGCAGGTCTGATCCTTCCGCCGTATAGCGCACGATGAACTGTATGCGCGGGGCGAGGCTGTCCTGCTCGAAACCGGGCTTAGTCTCCCATGTGAGCTGCACCTGCGGATGGTCGCGCAGATTCTTGCCCACGCCGGGCAATTCATGAACGACGGCTATGCCCATATCGCGCAGATGGTCAGCGGGACCGACGCCGGACAGCATTAGCAGGTGCGGTGAGCCGATTGCCCCTGCCGACAAGATAATCTCATCGCCATAGACGGATTGCAATTCGCCGTCAGCCTCAAACTCCACACCGACCGCTCTGCCGCCCTCAAACAGGATGCGGTGGACAAGCGCGCGCGCCGTAATAGTCAGGTTCGGGCGGCTGCGCGCCTCGCTCAGGTAGCCGATATTCGTGCTCCATCGGATGCGGTTGGGATTGTTGAACGGCGAAGGCCCCACGCCCGTCGAATCCGGATCGTTGTGGTCCGGACAGTCCACGAAACCATACTCACGGGCAGCCTGATACCACGCCTGTTGGTCGGGCAGCCACTCGTCGGGCTTGTACCGCCTGACGATGGTTGGGCCGTCCACGCCGTGGAAATCGTCGGAGTAGTCGGTGTCCGTCTCCATCCGGTTGAAGAACGGGATAAGCTTCTGAAAGCCCCACTCGTCGTTGCCCCAAGATGCCCAGTCGTCGTAGTCCTCAGGGACGCCTCGCAGAAAAATCTGGGCGTTCACGGCGGAAGAGCCGCCCGTAGTCTTGCCGCGCGGAACGAGCATCGGCGCCGCATGGTCGGTTGACTTGGCAACGAAGTGCCAGCGATGCTCCGTGCCGAGCACATCAATCGCCGCCAAGCCATGCCCGTAGCCGAACTTCACATCGGGAGGCATTTCGTCCAGGTCAGGGTAGTCTGGACCCGCCTCAAGCAACAGAACGTTGCGGTGCGCGTCTTCGGTAAGCCGGCTGGCGATAATAGCGCCCGCCGACCCTGCGCCGATGATGATGTGGTCGTAGTTCATGGGGTTCTCCTTAGTTAACAGTATGAATGGGATGGATGATGTTTTGGTTGGCGGTATCCTATCACTATACGCTACGATCTAAGCGATTTTACGGATCGAAACTTGCAAGCATGGCGTCTCGCTTGTCGCCGTTGGCGTCGAGGCTGTCCTCGCACACGCTTCCAAATACCACAAAGCCATAAGGCTTGGACGGGTAGAAGTCTGACAAGAAAATCCGTGAGACATCGTTTGAGACGCAATACTCTTCGGACCCTTGCCGACGAATTGACATGTAATAATACTCGCGCCCCGCATCTTGCCGCTTCTGAAAAGCCGTTAGCTCAAACACGTCCCAATCTTCTTCGCGCGCCTGTTCCTCCCAGGAACCCCGTTCCGATTGCGCGTGTTCTTCAAGCGTCCAGCCTGTGCCCAAATCATAGGTGAAAATCTCAATGAAGCCGATATTGTCTTCATGCCAGAAAGTGGCGTAGCCTTCATCCGTCTCTTCATCCAACTCCCAACCGGGCGCGATGTTTATAGTGTATCCGTAATCGTCATTGCGATAAGT
>VXRI01000069.1 GCA_009838595.1 Chloroflexota bacterium
AGTACACACCGATGAGCCTGTCGAGCACGACATCTAGCCCTGTCTCTTCCTTTACTTCGCGTACTGCCGCCGCTTCCACGATCTCACCTCTATCAACATAGCCGGATGGGAACGCCCATTTGCCATACTCCGGTTCTACACCGCGTTTAACCATCACAAGCCCGTCGCCGTCCACGACTATCGCCACCGCAGCGACTTTCGGATCCAGGAATACGATATTGCCACAGTCGTTGCATTGCGGCCGCATCCGTCCTTCGATAAGGCGCTCTGACAATGGCGCGGCGCACCTATTGCAAAAGTTGAACTCGTCCGGCATATTGTTCCCTCTTCGAATCGGTGTAATCGCATTTGCTGACCACATTAGTCAGTCAGTCTTGCAGTCAGTCTTGAAATCGGCAGATTTGGCAGCATCTTATCACTTCGGCGCCGCTTGCTGACAACGGCAGCCGCGCAGGGCTATAATGTGCACAGCAAGAGGAAATTCACATCCGTCCGCACGGGCGCACGGATTCATAGATTCGAGTGATAGGGAGAATAGAAAGAATGCGATCGAACACTGCAAAGCACAAGTTAGAGCGCGGAGAGCCGACAATCTGCATTTCCGGGTTGAACTCCACGCACATCATAGACTTTCTCGGGCAGTTTGGCTTTGACGCGATCTGGATCGAAGCCGAGCACGGGCCGAACGACTTCGCGGACATTCCGGACCTCACACGCGCCTGTGACCTGTGGGATATGACGTCGGTCGTGCGCGTGAACCGCAACAATGCCGGCATAATCTACCGCACTTTCGATGTGGGCGCGCAGGGCATCGTCGTACCGCATGTGAACACGATGGCAGATGCGCGTGAGGTCGTGGACGCCGCTAAGTTCGCGCCTATCGGGCACCGTGGCATGTTTGGCAGCAGGCAGGGATACGGCGACCCGGATTACATCTACAAGGCAAATGATGAGACGCTTGTTATTGTGCTCATAGAGGACATCGAAGCGGTCAACAATCTTGACGAGATTCTGACAGTGGACAACATCGACGTCTTCTTCGTCGCGCCAAGCGACCTCGCGCAGTCGATGGGACACCTTGGCGGTATCGACCACCCGGAAGTGACGGCGACGATTGACGGCGCGCTGCAAAAGATTGTCGCGTCCGGGCGTACGGCCGGTTCGCTCGTAACCGACGACAATGTGGAGCATTATCTCGGATTGGGCGTCAAGTTCATGATGACCGGCTGGCAGGCGTGGGTAGGCAGCGGCGCCGCAGCGTTCAAAGCAAAAGTAGCAGCAGCGTCTGAATAGCCGCAGGTCCGGCGTGTCAAACATCGCCAATATACTGGAGGCGCAGCTTGACACAATATCGCTGCGCCAATTGTCTGCCATAAGCGCGGTCGCAAATTCGCGCGGTGTCAAAGCATACCTCGTCGGCGGGGCAGTCCGCGATGCACTGCTGGGATTGCCCGTCCACGACATCGATATCACTGTCGTAGGGTTAACTTTATGCGTTGCACAGAACTTGGCAGACGCACTAGGCGGTGTAATCGTAGCCCGTTCGCAATTCAACACATTCGCCGTTGACGCACCTGATAGGCGATTAGACTTCGCGATGGCGCGCCAAGAGACATATCAGCAACCTGGTGCGCTGCCCACCGTATCGCCCGGCACATTGCGCCAAGAATTAGCGCGGCGTGACTTCGCTGTCAATGCAATGGCAGTTTCGTTAAACGCGGAAAGTTGGGGCGAACTGCACGATCCGTTGCACGGCATGGATGACCTACGGGATGGAGTTATCCGCGTGCTGCACGATGGCAGTTTTGCGGACGACGCCACGCGCATATTAAGGGCGGTGCGTTACGCTGAGCGGCTCGGCTTCAGACTCGACGCAAATACCGCGCGGCTTGCAATGCAGGATACCGCATATATCTGCACGATTTCCGGCGCAAGGCTGCGCGACGAATTCGTGCGAGTGCTGAGTGAGGGCAGGGCAGTATCGATACTCGAAATGCTGAACAATCTCGGCGCTTTGCAAGCCATTCATCGCAGCATAACACTCGACGCCTGCGGACTGGCAGCTCTGCGTCGCGCCGCCGCCGACTATGCCGACAAGCCCACGCTGCTGTTATCCATTCTCGCCTATGATATGACCTCCGCCGACAAAGCCGATTTCATCCGGCGACTGCGCCTGCCTTCACGCTTGGCACAGATAATAACAGACACCGGCTTGGCAAAATCCCGCGTTCGGCACGACCCATCGAGCGATGTACTCAGCCGCAGCGAGATTTATATGCGCCTGCGTGCGCTCGATGAGACGGCGGTACTAGGCTGCTCTCTGCGCGAAGAGAACAGCATTGTTGGGCGTCGTCTGACGCTCTATCTGGACGAACTGCGATATATCAAGCCGGTCCTGGACGGCGACGACCTAATCGCGCTCGGCGTACCCCAGGGGCGCCTCATCGGCGAACTGTTAAATGATCTATTGAAAGCCCGCCTAGACGGACAGGTAAAGACGCGCCAAGACGAGATAGACTTCACCCTATCCTATCAATCCTGCCCATCCTGCTAATCTTACCCCACAGACACTCCGCCTGCGGATAGGCCGGGTTCGGTCATACCGCTTGGGTCTAGAATATCGTCGAGTTCTACGGATGATAAGTCGGTCATTTCGATGGCGACTTCCTTGACAGTCTTGCCGGTCGCCTGCGCTTCTTTGGCGATAGAGGCAGACGCATCGTAGCCGATGTGCGGAACGAGCGTGGTCACGATGGCAAGGCCGCGCTCAACCATGTCAGGTCCTGCACTAGTCGCCGTTAAGCCGCGTATGCACTGCTCGTCGAGGTTTCGCGCTGCCGCTGCGAGCAAGTCTATAGACTGCAACAGATTGTACGCACAGACAGGCATCATCACATTTATCTCGAAGTTGCCGGACTGCCCGCCCACGGCGATTGCCGCGTCGTTGCCGATTACATGCGCCGCCACCTGACACAC
>VXRI01000144.1 GCA_009838595.1 Chloroflexota bacterium
GCCACGGGGATGTCCTCCTCTGCAAGTGTTCTTCAACTCACACAATGGCGCATCCTCGTGGCTTTTTCAACTATGTCTTAAACTAGCACCAATGGTTATTAGACGCGTAGGGCAGCGCATGATTAGGTATCCACGCCGACCATAGTGCCATCATCACCTTGATGCCGGACTATGGCAGGCGCGGATTTTCTCGTTTCTATTCACAACCAAGATGACGAGATTGGGCAGATGCCTTTGTCTAATTATCCAATTCTATGCCAAAGGGTTATGCAAAAGGACTGCGTAGATTCCTAATAGCCCCTTTCCGATTTGGGGGAATGTTAGGATGCGGGCAAGAAAAGAACTTCATCTTCGCACACGGTTACGCCGCCTATGCTCCAACCGCCGCCGCAATCGCCGTCCGCTGTATCGTCATCAACTCGCCAATCCCTTGTTCAGCAACGGATAGCACCTCGTCAAGCGCATCTCTAGAATACGGCATGCCCTCCGCAGTTCCCTGCACCTCTACGAACTCACCCGCGCCGGTCATTACGATGTTGAAATCCGCATCCGCCGCCGAATCTTCTTCGTAGCACAAGTCAAGGCAAGCCGTGCCCTCGATGATGCCCACGCTCGTTGCTGCGACTGGGGATAGTATCGGAAGATCGGGCAGGCGGTTTTCATGAACAAGCGCGTCTAACGCCAGATTCAGCGCGACATAGCCGCCGGTTATAGCCGCCGTGCGCGTGCCAGCGTCCGCCTGCAGCACATCGCAGTCCACCGTGAAGGTGCGCTCTCCCAGCCGTTTTAGGTCAACGACGGCTCGCAACGAGCGCCCAATCAGCCGCTGAATCTCTTGGGTGCGTCCGCGCGGAGTGCGCTCGCGTGGAGTGCGAGTCAGCGTGGCGCGCGGCAACATAGCGTACTCCGCCGTAACCCAGCCTTGCCCGGAGCCACGCAAAAATCGTGGAACTTTCTCCTCCACGCTCACCGCGCACAGGACGTGCGTCAGCCCCGTCTCAATCAGCACACTACCTTCAGAAAATGCCTGTACTCCACAGGTGATTTTCGTCGGGCGCAATTCGTCGTTGGCGCGTCCGTCGGGTCTTGTCATAGAATGTTCACTTCTGGTTCGAAATCTCAGGTGTGGCAGACATCATCAAGCCGTCCACCGGAATTAGCCGCTTCCCTACAGGGTCTATTCCTAATTGAAATATCTCCAATGTAACTGCGCCCAATAGTGGCTGCACACCTTCATCGCCGAAAATCACGGGGGCAATAGATTCTTCACCGTTAAGCCGAATTCGAGTCTGCCCCAGGTCGCGCCGTATGCTTCTGCCGTCCGCGAGTCCGAATGTTCCGTTGCGCCAAACTTCCACGCTCAATCGTCGCAGCATAGACGCCGGCAGTATATTGTATGTGGGACCCGAATCTACGAGAGCCTCGACATATTCGTATCTCAGCCCTTGCGGGGCGCCTATTCCCATTTCGACACTGAATGTTCCCATGCTCATCCCCCCAGGTCCTCTTGCATCATCCCCTCGCTCCATGTCTGCCATTCCACTGTATCAACTCTGATAAACCGAAAGCCCGCTTTCCCTGCGAAGTATTCATCCACTTCGGTGTCGCCGATGTGGATGTAGGCGCCGGCGGCAAAGCGCGTCTTAACATCGTCGAGATTATGCTTCAGCGCGGTGAAATCGACGACGATGTCGTGCTGGCTCCACAACCGCTTTTGGAAGCTTATCGGGCGGTCGGAGCAGCTGCCTACGATGCAACCCTTACGACTGACGGCGCGCACGAAGTCCAAGGCTATGCTGCCTTGCGGTTCGCCCACTTCGAGCGTGCCGTCTATGTCGAAGCTAATCAGTATCGGCAATGTGGTCAAAATCGGCACGCGCCCTAGTTGTTGCGTTCGGCGTACACTTGCTTGGCGCGGTCGATAGCGCGGACCCTGCCGCTCACCAGCGTATCTTGGTGCGCTATCGCCCAATCCTGCGACGCCTTCGTCGCCAGCGCGCTGCCCTGGAAGTGTGGCATAACATAGCGCGCGAGTAGTTCATAGCTATGCAGCATGCTGTCGCGCGGCGCCCAGTCCACCGTTTGTACCATAAAGCCGCCGAATCCGCCGCTGAGGTCGTCCAGCCTGTTAATCGCCTCGATGCAGTCGTCCGGCGTGCCGATAACCCACGCGCCCGAATCCGCCATGTGGTCCACGACCTTTTCGATGGGGCCGTCGAAATCTGACTTGCGCCCGTTCGTGCCTTCGGTGTACTCGCGGAGGAAGTAGCCCGCGCCCATCCGCGCTTCATCGCGCGCCTGCTTCCGGGTCTCCGCCAAATGCACCGGCACGACCAGCCGCCAGTCGTTGCGATCAACTGTCTTGCCGTGTTCTGCGGCGGACTCTTCCGCGATAGTCCACAAGTCGTTCAGGTTGCCGCGGTCGCCGGAGGTCGGGTCGCGCGGCACAGTGATGGTCAGCACCGCAGCGCCATACTTGCCGGCGAGCGCCACGCCGGACGGCGACTGTATAGACGCCACCGCGATTGGCATATGCGGCCGCTGGAACGGTCGGATTTGCAACATTGCCTCGTTCAGCTCGAACCAGTCCGACTTGTATGTGATAGGCTCGGTCTCGGTGAACAGGCGCAGCACGACGCCGAACGCCTCGTCCATCTTCTCGCGCTGCGTGGTCGGTTCGATGCCCATCATGTAGGCGTCGCCCGGCAGTGCGCCGGGCCCCACGCCGAACATCACGCGCCCGTGGCTCATGTGGTCTATCTGCACCATACGGTTGGCGACATTGAACGGGTGGTGATAAGGCAGGCTGACCACGCCCGTGCCGAGTTTGATGTGTTTGGTGCGGTCGGCGGCGACCGCCATGAATATCTCAGGCGAGGATATAATTTCCCAGCCGGAGCTGTGATGCTCGCCAATCCACGCCTCTTCGTAGCCGAGGTAGTCTAGCCACTGAATCAGTTCGAGG
>VXRI01000178.1:0-1683 GCA_009838595.1 Chloroflexota bacterium
TCGCTCGAAATCTCAACTCGGGGTCAGGTGCGCAAACAACGTTTTGCGGATATCCGCGCAGGGAGTATGACAGATACGGCGGGCAACGGGATTTATGAATTCGTCTTTATCATGGGGAAGTGTAGCGATGTTATGGGCAGTGTTTTCGCTTGTCTGGCACCGGGGTTTACTGAAATACGCCACCTTCAATCCTATTCATCGCCGCGTATGTGTTGGCGTATCCGTCCCACAAGAGGTAGGTTAGCAAAATAGCGGGGACTATCGCATCGTTCGGCGGGTCGCCTGCTGTTGGCTCTAGGGTGCGAGTTGTCTTGAATGAGCAGTCAGCGATATGTACGGGAAGCGGAGAAGTTTGCGATGGGTGGTCGTACAAGCGCAGGGTAAGCGCGCGAGTGCGGTTGTGGAGCAGACGAGAGGATAGTGAAGTTGAAGGGCGATAAGGCTGTGATTGGGTTCGTGATGGATGCTGAGAGTGCCCAGATTGTAGTATAGACCTGCTTGTGGAATAAACTGTAAAGGCTTTAAGGATTGGTTGAGTGGATATGGCTTTTGCTGAACGAACAGCCGAGGTTGGCGGCGGCATAGCCGCTTAATATCTGAAATCGTAACTCTCCGTGCCTTTCTCGCTCCGTCCGAAACTCCACACCGCCTCCGGAACGATTACTTTACACACCCCAACTTGACAATCAGCCCGTATAAACAGAAAATCAGGGCGACTCGGCAGGCGCCGCAAATAACAAACTCCGCTGCTATTACAGGAGACATTAATGACTACCGCTACGAGCATATTGACAGAGGAAATTATCGAGGTGGCAGGCACGCGCCTTGAGATAGCGCGGGGCGGCGACGGCGATCCGCTGCTGGTGCTGCACGACGAGATGGGGCATCACGGCGCGCTGCGCTGGCACGAAGCGCTTGCCGCGAACAATACGCTGCACATACCGTCGCATCCGGGCTTTGGCGAATCGCCGCGCATGGAATGGATAATGAACATGCGCGATCTCGCCGGCTGGTATCTGCGCGCGCTGGATGAGCTCGGCTTGCAGAACGTGAATGTCATCGGATTCTCGCTCGGCGGCTGGCTCGCCGCGGAGATGGCTACGATGTGCCCGCAGCAGTTCAACAAGATGGTTCTCGTGGGCGCTGCGGGCATCAAACCCGACATCGGCGAGATATTCGACATATTCCTCGTAACCGCCGAAGAGTACCTTGACACCGTGTGTCTGGACAACGCGGCAGTGCCGGAGTTCGGCACGGTTCGCCCCGCAGAGCCTTCGCCGGAGCAGATGGAGGCGTGGCTGGTGGCGCGCGAAGAGGCTTGCCGCCTGAGTTGGAAGCCGTACATGCACTATCGCGGGCTGCCACAACTGTTGGGGCGCGCGCAGAGCCTACCCACACTGCTGATTTGGGGCGCACAGGACGGCATCGTGCCGGTGAACGCAGGCGAGATATACCAGCAATCCATCAAGGGATCGCGCCTAGAAGTCATCGACAACTGCGGACATCGCCCGGAAATCGAGCAGACGGACGAATTTTTGGCGCTTGTTCGAGGATTCCTAGCCGGCGACTAGCGCCAATTCCCTATCTTTACGCGCGTTTCCTGCGGTTTGCGGTCATCTCTCGAGATGACTGCAAACGCTGCTTCAATACAGCGCCTGCGACTTCCGCTCCAAGTAGCAGCAA
>VXRI01000178.1:1693-2934 GCA_009838595.1 Chloroflexota bacterium
AAGCAGAAACGAGAGAACCAGTATTAGCAGGACATGAGTCGCAAGTCCCGGCACGATAAAACCGATAGACAGCCCGGCAAGGCTCATCACCGTTGCTACGCTTGTTGCGGGAATCATATACGCTGACAGCGCAGGACGCCTTTTTCTGACGCACACGGCCACGCAGCAAACCCACACTGCTGCGACGACAAGCGAGTAGTATCCGATGAACCCTAGAAAGGAAACCCTCCACTCTTGATAATAAAAGTTATCCAGCCACCATGCCGAGAACGCGCCTGTAACCAAGATTTGCGGACTCGCCGATACTAGCGTAGCCGTGATTATGTATAAATTATCAAGCCTAACCAGCCTTTGGGCCACACTGCCCCGCTGCAAAGAATATCTTCGAAAACCATCCCTATCTAACATATTCCCAGCCCCCTCTGCATCTGAAATGAGTTCCAAATACTACCCTTGAGGGACTGATAGTACAAGAATGCCCTGCCGTGCTTGCGTATCTGGACGACTGAGTATGCTCACAAGATTGGCCAAAGACAATAGGGCATGTTAGAACATTGTCAAATCTGCCCACCGCTTTGTTCCAGACAATATACGGACATGATGACCCATAAACGCCCCTGCAACTCCTCACACGCCATCCAGTCGGCGCAAATCTTCGAACCTATCATGCGGGTATTCGACGGTAGAATCACGATAAAGTGTGAACTTTATTTCAGCGCGCGTCCACGCCAAGTCTATTCCGACTTCGTCGGGATCGTTCAATTTCGATTTAGCCCATCCACGCACCAGTCTGCCTTCTGACGCTCCGCTTACTCCTGTTGCTACATGGTTGCTACTTTCAAGAGAAGGAGTTGAAGTGATATTGACGACTTCTAGTTCGCATTGATCTGTACACACTGATTTCAACAGAACTCTCGCTGTAGTCTTCAGAGAATGCGCCATTAAGTTGGATGCTGGGCAATTCGCACCAAACATCAGAACTTGCGTCGCTCGCGCGAGCAATACCGTCAGATGGCAACATAAATCTCTGACCGTGCGCAACACCGTATCAGATTCCAAATCTATGGTTGTCCCTCCGACATTCAGTAACGACTTCCTTCATATTTTGTTTGAAGGTTGTCTCAAATCCAAGCGCTGCTCAATATATTGACACCAAGTTTGCCGTTAATGTCAGGCAAAATGGTTACTTTTTCACCTCCTATCGAACGAAATTAGCGTCAACTTAACCAATGATTTAAGAT
>VXRI01000409.1 GCA_009838595.1 Chloroflexota bacterium
TTGACACCGTTTGCAAGCACTGGATTCCTGCTTTCGCAGGAATGACGGGATGTAACCGTGAAGTGTCAACAGAAACCTAGCTAGGGGAAGACAATAACCATCACCGTGCCGGATGAGTAATCGCAGATTTGGAAGAACTTGGTAAGTCGTTGACATGTCGCTCAACGAAGTGTATCTCCGGGCGGCAATTCAATGCAATTGCCCAGAGACAAACGGATACGGTACTCTTTTCGGAGCTTATACTGAATGAGTTCAGGCGAGTACTCGCACACAAGTTTAGAATTAGAACCGAAGCGATTTCTAATGTCATTCTGCCTATGTTCCCCGATGTTGAAATCGTCGAGCCCGCTACTTTCTCCGCGCAAATTTGCCGCGCCCCTGACGATGATGTGATTCTCGGCACTGCGATGGCCGACAATGCCGACTGCATCATGACCGGCGACAGCGACCTGCTTGTGCTCGAATGCTAGTCCAAGCCGGCGTTACTATTGACATCATCGCTCCTGCGAACTTCCCACGCTATGGATAAAGCGTTTGTAGCTCAGAAGCGCGTGGCGCAAACGCATATTATGAACTATGCTATGATTGCGCCAAGCAGGTCAGGCTCCCATCCTAATATCTTAACCTCCCCACATAAGGCCCCACCTAAGGGGAAGGGACTCTTGAATGCCAATCCCAATCTCAATGAAATGCTAGGTCGGAAATAGTGAGCGCATGAGCCATATAGTTCCCTTAACTCGGGCACGAGCGGCGCTACTGGCTGCCGCTGCGCTGGCGGTCTTTTTGCTTTTCGCGGCGTTGGCTGGCGATGACGCCTACGCGTTCGGCTTTCCCAAGGACTTCGATGGCAGCGGCTCTGGCAATTCGGTCATTACGAATGCGGACGAATGCGACTCGACGGGCAGGTGCAAGATCGAACTTGTCGGCGAATTTGACGCAGGCGAGATGGGCGTCGGCATGCTGCAATTTCGCTTTACCGAAGACTGGGCGGATGTTAGCGGAGAGCGCGGCTCTTGCAGTGTTCCCGTCGAAGGCTCGAACAGCTTCACTTGGGAGACGCCGGACGGCGATGGACTGGTGATGGTGCAGACTCTCGGATTCGCATGCCCATCGGACAACGGCGAGTTCTGGCAGTGGAAGCGATGGCTGCGTATCGTGGAAGGCACAGGCAAGTTCGACGGCGTGCAGGGTACGGTGTTTGTCTCCGGCAGACGCGTTGTGGCGACCGGCGAAGAGACGCTGACATTCGACGGCAGTCTCACATTCCCGCGAGAAGAGCGCGACGGTTGCTTCAGGGCATACTTCATCGGTGACATAATCGTGATACCGCCGCGCGATATGCCGCCGCCGGGGCAACCTAGTCTCAAGCTCTGGCTATGCGCGGACGATGTGCGACTGCAGGGACCAAACCCACGCGAGGGCTACGAGATTTTTAATCCGTTGGATCCGACGGGATAATGCACATGGCGTGATGAGTTTACGATGCGTCCTGGTGATTCCGCCGCGATGCGATTTCGCGCTTGTCCCTTCATTTTATGATGAGAGCCTGCCTTGAATGAACCTTTGTATGCAGGTGTATTTAGGCTTTCTTCTTCCCATCCTAACCTTCCCCATAGGGGAAACGGGCTGTTCGTTTACCACATCGCGGGATATGGGGAGTAGGGCGAGGGTTGGAGCAAGGGTTGCCCTAGGGATTGACTGAGCGCGCCGCTGCCGTTACACGCTACAGCGCCGTGCCGTAAATGCGGTCCGGCACGACCACAACCACGGCACGCTTGTCTTCGACCATTGCGCGGTCGTATTCATCCCAGTTCGGGTGCTCACCGGAGATGGAGCGATACACGTCTCGGAATGCCTGCCGCAGTTCGCCGGCGTCCGTGTTGTCCGCCGCCAGGATGCGCGCCGTGCCTTCCAGCACCACGAATCCCCACCAGTTGTCCTGCGACACCAGCAGGGAACATCGCGAGTCGCGCCGCAGATTGAGCAGCTTTGCGCGATCTTCCGTCGTGGTGAACGCCACGCCGTCGCCGTATGCGCCTACTACGACTATGCTCAGCTGCGCCGCGCCGTTGCGCCGGAATGTGCTGAGTACCGCCTTGTCATTCTTGGCGATAAAGTCCCTAACATTGTCTGGCAGCATATTCTGTCCTCACAAATGCAGAGGCGGCGTGCGTAATGCGCCGTCCGGTCCAATTATTTTTCCACCTATGTTATTCACGCTGTCCAAGCGACCCATAACCCTTCACGGCTAGAAGACAATCTCGTACATGTCGTAGTGCGAGTGGCTCATGCCGAGCGCGTTGTAGGTTTGCTGCGCCACAGTGTTCGTGCGTTCGACATACAGGCGAATGCCGCAGATATCGTCGCGCCCCTCGGTCATTGCGAGAATGTGCTCGTACAGCCTGCGATAGATACCCTTGCGCCGCCAAGCCGCATCGACATACACGCTCTGAATCCACCACCATGTCGCCGCGCTCCAATCGCTCCACTCGTATGTGATGAGCAGACTGCCCACGACCTTGCCCACGCCACCGTTATCACCCGAATCGCCGCTCGAATTTCCGCCCGATTCTTCCACGACAGCAACGATATAAAAGCCCTTCAGCGGGTCGTCGAACACCGCCGTAACGCCTCGCCGTATGGTGCCGGCGTCGAGCTTTCTGCCTTCCGTTTCCATCGCCATCGCCTGTTGAAACCCGGCGATGCGGTCTATGTCCGCGCGAGTTGCGTCGCGCACGCTTATGTTCATCATGCAATCTAGTTTATGATATACGCGGCAAACTTGGAAGGGAGTATGCGGAACAATGGACATATTTGAAATGGCAGACCTCATCGCAGAGCAAGGGGAACTCGGCGAGCGCTACCTCGAATTCTTCACGTCGGACACTGGCACACTGAGCCTCGGACTGTATGTGCTGTCCGCCGGTGACGAC
>VXRI01000204.1 GCA_009838595.1 Chloroflexota bacterium
AAAAACCCACAACAAAAAAAAAAAATAAGACCCGTTTTATCTTTTCATGTTCGCGGGGGTTCTTGCGTGTCAATACTTTTTCCTGGCCCCGCGGCATAACTCTTCTCCCGACAGCCCCAGCGCCAAGCCTTGGCGAGGATATGATGTATATGCAAAGGGACGAGTGTGGTCAGTGCCAAAGACAGGTCATTACGCGAAATACATTGAGGACACTTTCATCTCTGGCTATCGCAGCATTGAAGGAATTCACGATAGACTTGATGCGCTTGACGCCGCCGGATTGATTCATCATCCCAAGCGCGGCGTGTGGCCCGGCTTAAAGCGTTATGCTGCGTCAGACAGAGGACAACCACCTCAAAATCTAATTCTGGAACCCACTGGGTTCACGAATTACAACAAAGGGCGTGGTAGCGAGTATTGCGGCTATCCGACACAAAAGCCGCTTGCGATATATGAGCGTATGATTGCTGCGAGTTGTCCTCCTGATGGCATTGTTCTAGATCCGTTTTGCGGTTGCGCCACAACCCCAATTGCCGCTGAGCGGCTTGGGCGTCAGTGGGTAGGGATGGACATCTGGGATAAGGCGCATGAAACCGTTCTCGACCGCCTGCGAAAGGAACAGCTTGCCGTACCGGAATCTGAACTTGGAGATCATGAGACACCGCAAGAAGGGCGTCACCTTATCACCTTTGGCGATGTAACTTACAGCCGCACTCCCCCCGAACGCACTGACAACAACGAAGTCGCCGCGCCGAGCTTCAGATTGAAAATGCAGCGCCCGATAGAACCCTGGCAGAAAATCACGCATAAACAGATAGTGAGCGTTCTGCTAAAGGCGCAGGAAACGACCGAAGGCGTCATCTGCGCCGGCTGTGGGCGGGTTCTCGAGAAAGAGTTCATGGAACTCGACCATATTACGCCCAAGTCTGACAGAGGCGAAAACCACATCATCAACCGCATCCTGCTGTGCCGCCCCTTCAACGGACGCAAGCGCGACAACCTGACGATGCGTGGCTTGGTTCGTGAGAACAAGAAGAAGGATGTGAATTGGATGCGGAATGAGCAGCTCGCCAAGATTGCCCAGAGCAGTGCGGAAGCTTACGCCTATCGCGTGCGCGACGAGTTCCGTACCCCGGAGATACAAGCGCTAATTCAGGGACTACGGTAAGGGCGACTAGACTTCCCTCATCCTATCTATTCTCCTGTCCTGTTATCCCCCGCACACCTCATCCACCACCCGTTCCGCCCACGCCTTCAGGTCATCATAAATATCTTCGCCGCAGCGAGGGCATTCTAGGTCGCCGAAGCGCACTCGCACGCCGCAGGCGGGACAGGGTATCGGATCAGCCAGCGCGTTCATCACTACTTGTATCTGCTCTTCGGTTGCCATCTGATTTGCACCTATTTTAAGTCTGTCCGCTGTGTTCAAGTTGTTGTCTGCGCCGGGCTATTGCAGAGGCAGCGGGGGTTGCAGCCACTTGCCGGTGCGGTTGACTTCTATCTCGGTTATCCACTTCACCCACTCGAAGCCGCGCTTGTCGTGCGCCACTAGCCGCAATGGGAAGCCGTGTCCGTGCGACAAGCGCTCGTCGCCGACATGCGTGGCAAGGATGTACTCGTTCGCTTCTGACATCGAGAAACGGCGGTAGTATCCGGTAACCGAGCGCACCGTTACGCTCGCCGCGTCTTTGTCCGGCTGCGCCGTGCGAAGTAGATATGAGAGCGCAATGCCGCGCCATATCTGCGTAGAATGCCAACCGCCGGTGCAGTCTATCGTCGCGGTCGTCGTCTTGGCGTCCGTGATGTCGGCGTAGCGCATGCTCGTTGGGTTCGCCACCGCGCCGCCGATGTTCAGGTGCCAAGCGTCTGCGTCGATTGGGTGCGGGTTGTCGTTCAGCCAAGATGTCAGCGGAAATGCATTGCCGGTGAAACTGCCCGCTTCGTAGGAGCCGGTGAATCGCCGTGTGGCTCCGCTCAGCCCGCCGACACTCGCTGCCACTTCGCCTGCGCGCCATAGCGCCGCAGATGCTATTGCCAGACCCGCGAATCGCAGGAATGTGCGCCTGTCCACCCAGAATCGCAGCGGGAAGCCGCGCGTGTGATATAGCGAGTGCCAGATGAGTATCGGGAGCAGCAGCGCACCTATGTATATGTGCCAGCTGACGCCGCTGAACCACCAGTAGGAATACGGACCGACGAACGACCACGCGAAGCCCAGCGCCAGCGTTGCCAGCAGGGCGACCGCCAGGACGATGGACGCGGTGCGTGGCGTGGCGCTGCGATGCCAGCGCAATGATCGGATTACATTAGCGGTCTTCCACACCAGAACCGCCACGATTCCCCAGCCCGCGATCCTGTGCGCGAGTATGAACACCGCTTCATCCGGCGAGTTTGACACAAGCCCGAAGAAGCCGCTCACCAGCTCCACGCCGATGAGCGCCAAGAGCAGGGTGTTCGCCCACGGAAATCTCACATCCCGTTCTCCCCGTCAACTTCGGGCTTCTTGTCTATGATTGCTTGCTGTCTAACCGCGTTTATACGCGCTGATATTAGCCCTCTTTTGCCATCACATCGACGAGCTCTTGCACGGCGTCTGCGGAGTGCTTCAGCGCCGCCATTTCGTCATCGTTCAGGTCGAATTCAATGACTTCGACAACGCCACTCGCGCCGAGCTTGACCGGCACACCGACGAACAGGCCATCCACGCCGTACTCGCCTTCAAGCAGCGCGGTGCAAGGCAGAATCTCGTTCTTGTCCAGCAGAATCGCCTCGACCATCTGCACAATGGCCGCGGACGGCGCATAATATGCGCTGCCGGTCTTCAGGTAGTTGACGATTTCAGCGCCGCCGTCTCGCGTTCGCTGTACAATATCTTCGAGGCGTCCTGCTTCGATCAGGTTGGCGAACGGAATGCCCCCGAC
>VXRI01000340.1 GCA_009838595.1 Chloroflexota bacterium
CACCCTACCCTATCTATCGACAGCGTCTCCATTCAGATGGTTTGGACAAAATCCCGTTCGTCCTTAGCTTGTTGAAGGACAGGTTAGCAAATTCGCGTGGTTCGACAGGCTAAGGACGAACGGATTTGATATGTCCTTCACCACTCAAATAGAAACGCTATCTACCCATCTTGTCCATCCTGTTAAACTGCGCAAGTGTGATAAGATTAGCGATGGGAGAAATTAAACCTAATCCACTAACGAGGTGATATACATGACGACAATGCTGCCACAAGAAGAGTATAAGGTCGTCGGCACGCGCCCGGTGCGGCATGACGGCGTCGATAAGGTTACCGGACGCGCGCTTTACGGCGCGGACATGAATCTCGCCGGCTTGCTGCACGGCAAGGTGCTGCGAAGTCCGCACGCACACGCCCGCATCCTGTCCATCGACACTAGCAAAGCAGAGGCGCATCCCGATGTGAAGGCGGTCGTTACATCCGCCGACCTCGCTCCCATGTCTCCGATTCCGCAGGTCGCTCGACAGGGCGTCCCCATCGGCGAGAACATACTCGCCAGGGACAAGGTGTTGTACAAGGGGCATCCCATCGCCGCTGTCGCCGCCGTCAACCCGCACATCGCGGAAGAGGCGCTCGCACTCATCGATGTGGAGTACGAAGTGCTGCCCAGCGTGTCCAATGTCGAAGACGCGCTCAGTCCGGACGCGCCCGTGCTCCACGAGCACTGGATCGAGCGCGGCGGAGACGACAATATCGCAGCCAGCAAGAACATAGCCGACCACGAGCAGCACCTGCTTGGCGACATTGATGCCGGCTTCGCGGCGGCTGACCGAGTTTTCGAGCGCGAATACCGTACGAAGACGGTGCATCAAGGCTACATCGAGCCGCACACCGCGACGGCGTTCTGGGCTGCGGACGGCGCGCCCAATGACCGCCTTACGATTTGGAGCAGCAGCCAAGGGCACTTCGCCATGCGAGACAGCACCGCGGAAGTGCTGGGCATCCCGAACTCGCAGATTAAGGTCGTGCCGATGGAAATCGGCGGCGGTTTCGGTGGAAAGACGCTGGCGTATCTCGAAGCCGTGTCGTCCGCGCTCTCGCGTAAGACAGGCAAGCCTGTGAAGTCCACGATGACGCGCACCGAAGTGCTAGAGGCGTCCGGACCGACCGCAGGCGGCTACCTGAAGTGCAAGATTGGCGTTACCGATGAAGGGCGCATCACCGCCGCGCAGATATACTTCGCCTTTGAGGGCGGAGCGTATCCTGGCGCGCCGCTGCCCGGCTCTTCAGCAGCCGTGTTCGCGCCGTACTTCATCGAGAATGTGCGCATCGACGGCTACGACATTATGACGAACAAGCCCAAGACGGCGGCATATCGCGCGCCCGGCGCTCCGATTGTGTGCTTCGCGTCCGAGAGCCTGATAGACGAAATCGCCAAGGCGCTCAAAATGGACCCGATCGAGTTCCGCCTGCTGAATGTCGCCACACCCGGCACGCGCAGAGCGGACGGCGTGATGAACGGCCCCATCGGCGCAAAAGAAACGATGGAGGCGATGCTGGCGCACCCGCACTATAGCGCGCCAATCGAAGGCGAGAACCGTGGGCGTGGTATTGCGATGGGCTTCTGCCGCAATAACTCCGGCATGGCGTCCGCTATCGCCAACGTGCTGTCCAACGGTACGGTCAGCCTCATCGAAGGCAGCATGGACATCGGCGGCTCGCGCACCGCAGTCGCGCAGATGTTTGCCGAGACGCTCGGTCTGCCAATCGAAGATGTTATTCCCACAGTGGGCGACACAGACACCATCGGCTACACATCCACATCCGGCGGCAGTGGAGTGGCGTACAAGTCCGGCTTCGCAGCGTTCGAAGCCGCGAACGATGTAAAGCGCCAGTTCATCCACCGCGCCGCGATGCTCTGGGAGGCGGACGAGGATCAGGTGGAATACGTGGACGGCGGGCTGCGCCACAAGTCCGATACTGAACTCACTATGTCGTTCAAGGAACTGGCGTCTCGCATGCCGGAGACGGGCGGGCCCATCGTTGGCAGGGCGAACATGAACCCTGGCGGCTCGGCTGGCTCGTACGCCGCTAACATCGTCGATGTGGAAGTCGATCCCGAGACCGGCAAGGTTGACATCCTGCGCTTCACCGCGTTCCAGGATGTGGGCGTCGCCGTGCATCCCAGCTACGTCGAAGGTCAGATACAGGGCGGCACAGTGCAGGGCATCGGCTGGGCGCTAAATGAAGAGTATTACATGAGCGACGACGGCGCGATGCTCAACAGCAGCCTGCTGGACTATCGCATGCCCACTGCGCTCGACCTGCCGATGATTGAAGCCGTAGTGCTGGAAGTGCCGAACCCGGCGCACCCATTCGGCGTTAAGGGCGTAGGCGAGGCGAACATCGTCCCGCCGCTAGCCGCGCTAGCCAATGCCATCGACGGCGCCATCGGGGTCCGCATGTTCGACTTGCCCATGAACCCGCAGTCCGTAGTCAAAGCCATAGCCGAAAGCAACGAATAGCCATCGCGGGCAAGAGCAGATAAACGCAATTCCATAACTACAAACCAACAACGGGGACGACTGCAAAGTCGTCCCCGTTCGCATAAGCGGGGCAATTGACGCCGACCGTTCCAGGGGAAGGCTAGAGATTTACTGCTGTTGCGCGAACCGCCTATAAATCTCCTCGTCGCTTAGCGTTTCTCTGCCGAACCATTCGTCTTCGATTACTTGACCGGCGCTCGCTATCTTGCCTATCACCGCTGTTGCCATGTCGATGACTTGCTGCGGCGTGGTGATTTCTTCTACCGGCACGCGCTCGACTTCGAGTATCGCTTTGGTTAGGGCTCGCATTAGCTCCACGGGCGCGACTTGGGTTTCGGACAACCCCGCCTTTATAAGGCTTTGCAAGA
>VXRI01000219.1 GCA_009838595.1 Chloroflexota bacterium
ATACATACCCCTGTCAGCCCGTCAAGGGGAAATGGACTTTGAGCGTACCTGATAGTGCTCTGACCAGAATATAGAGATTTCGGAAATCTATGAGGGCGGCTTGGGAAGCCGCCCTTACGAATGTGCGAATCAAATTGCAAAAATGGGAGGATTTGAGATAAATGCCTAAGACAATGTTCGAGAAGATTTGGGAGAGTCATGTGGTGCACGAGGAAGCCGGGCAGCCGACTATCCTGTATGTTGACTTGCATCTCGTCCACGAGGTTACTTCGCCGCAGGCGTTCGACGGGTTGCGTATGGCGGGACGCAAAGTGCGTCGCACCGACCTGACAGTCGCCACGGCTGACCACAACACGCCCACCTGGGACTTGTCCCTGCCCATCACCGACCCCATCGCAAAGGCGCAGCTGGACGCGCTCGATAGGAACTGCGAAGAGTTCGGCGTGCCGCTGTACGACAGGTTCAGCCCGCTGCAGGGCATCGTCCATGTCATAGGCCCAGAGCAAGGCTACACTCAGCCGGGCAAAGTCATCGTATGCGGCGACAGCCACACATCCACGCACGGCGCGTTCGGCGCGTTCGCCATCGGAATCGGCACATCCGAAGTTGAGCATGTTCTCGCCACGCAGACGCTGCGGCAGTTCAAGCCCAAGACGATGGAAATTCGTGTCAATGGCAAGCTGCCTAACGGCGTTACAGCGAAGGATGTCGTGCTCAGCATCATCGGCAAAATTGGCGTCGCCGGCGCCACAGGCCATGTCATCGAATACACCGGCGAAGCGATTCGGTCGCTGTCGATGGAAGGGCGCATGACCGTGTGCAATATGTCCATCGAGGGCGGCGGTCGAGCGGGCATGATAGCCCCGGACGACACGACATTTGAGTACATGCGCGGTCGTGCGCAAGTGCCTCAAGGCGACGATTTCGAGGCTGCTATCGAAGAATGGCGCAAGCTCGCGACCGATGAAGGCGCCGAATACGACAGCCTCGTGGAGATTGACGGCGCCGCGCTCGAGCCGCATGTAACTTGGGGCACGAACCCAGGCATGGTCGCGCCGATAACGAGCCGCGTGCCTGACCCGAACTCGTACGAAGACGCCGGCGAAAAGGAATCCGCCGAGCGCGCATTGCAGTATATGGGGCTCGAACCCGACACGCCGATGGAAGACATCCGCCTCGACCGCGTGTTCATCGGCTCATGCACGAACTCGCGCATCGACGACCTGCGCGCCGCCGCCGAGATAGCACGCGGCCGCAGGGTGAACGACAATGTGTACGCGATGGTTGTGCCAGGCTCCGCCGCTATCAAACAGCAGGCCGAAGAAGAAGGCTTGGACGCCATCTTCAAAGACGCCGGCTTCGACTGGCGCGTCGCCGGTTGCTCTATGTGCCTCGGAATGAACCCGGACATCCTGGAACCGGGCGAGCGCTGTGCATCTACATCCAATCGAAACTTTGAGGGACGGCAGGGCAAAGGCGGCCGCACGCACCTAGTCAGTCCCGAAATGGCCGCCGCCGCCGCCATAGCCGGTCACTTCGTGGACATCCGCGAGTGGTAGGTGGCAATCGCGCTCAATGCATAGACAAAAGGATAGGGCGCGTCGTCATTGGAGGACAAGCGAGTGAGTATCAGACAGCGCAGCATCTCATCACGAGAGCTGCTTCCACATATAGAGGGCTTGTACGCTCTGATGTACCTGCCCGTGCTAATTTCGGGGACGGCTTTCATGCTGTGGTACGAACTCACTCGCAAGGCGGCGGCAAACGGCCATGCCGCCGCCGATTCGGTGTATGCTATTATCATAGATGTTGGATATGTGGCAGTAGGGGACGCCGGTGTTACATTTGGCGTTGTAGAAGGAGGCGCTGCGATTATGGTGCTTGCAAGACGCTGGCTTGAGCGACAAGAGCAGAGGGGATTCGAGCAAGGGTTGGGGCAAGGGTTGGAGCAGGGCGGAGCGCGACAGCAGAAAAAATGGGAAGGCTGGAATGGCCGCCGCCTTCAGGCGCAAGAGGAAGGGCGCGATTTCAATGAGCCGCCGCCAAGCTTGGACGACGACGAATAGGATGATCGCCGAATAAATATGAGGCTTACGGTCTATGTGGCAATCGCGCTGAATCTCCTACTCATCGTGACGATAGCTTGTGGTGCCGGTTCGCCTGAACAAGAAGGCGAGCGACTCTTCGCCGACAACTGCGCGCGCTGCCATGGAGCGGCCGCTGACGGCACCCTGCTCGGGCCGCCACTCGTGCATCGCATCTACGAGCCGGGCCACCACGCCGACTTCACCTTCTACAACGCGGTCAAGAATGGCGTCGTATCGCACCACTGGGACTTCGGCGATATGCCGCCCGTCGCCGGTCTGTCCGAGGATGATGTAACGCAAATTATCGCCTATGTCAGAGGCTTGCAGCGCGAAGGCGGTATTATCAGATAAACGCAAGCCCCGATAAAAGGGTGGATGAGCGTGTATATGGCATATCTGCTCCCATCATAGCCTTTCCCAATCGAGGAAGTAACACACAACCAATTGTCAGAGCAAGTTACACAAGACTAACCAGTGAGGAATAACAATTATGGATGCATTCGTGAAGCATGAGGGCGTGGTCGCGCCGCTGAACCGGGTCAATGTTGACACCGACCAAATTATCCCCAAGCAGTTCTTGAAGCGCATCGAGCGCACGGGCTTCGGACAGTTCCTGTTCAACGACTGGCGTCTCAACGAGGACGGATCAGACAACCCGGACTTTATCCTGAACAAGCCCGGCTATGAAGCCTCGTCCATCCTAGTCGCGGGGCGCAACTTCGGATCCGGATCATCGCGCGAACACGCGCCCTGGGCGTTGCAAGACTACGGCTTCCGCTGCATCATCGCGCCGAGTTTCGCCGACATATTCTTCAGCAACTGCTT
>VXRI01000097.1 GCA_009838595.1 Chloroflexota bacterium
GCGCTGATACTGGCGGCATGCGGGGGCGCAGCGCCCGCCGCGCCCGCACCGGCGCCACAAGCACCGGCTCAACCGGCACCCGCAGCGGCAGCGCCGGCAGCCGCACCAGCCGCGCCCGCACCGGCGCCACAAGCACCGGCAGCTCCTGCCGCACCGGCAGGAGCCGCGCCTGCGGCTCCTGCGGCACAGGTAATGCAGCCTCCTCCGGCAGCCGCTACAGCCGTGCCAGCTGCAACCGCTGCGCCGATTAGGCAGGCACCTGCACAGGCAATCCAGCCTGTTGGCACTCTGATCACGTCGACGGTCAGCGTTCATACGCCAAGCGGCTTCCCCACCGACTGCCTATGGTGCTCCACTCTCACCTATGTGAACAACCAGGAATCGCTGCTTAAGGCTGTCCGCACCGAAGGCGGCGCGCTCACCGCAGATCCCTGGTTGGCGAGAGCTTGGGAGACCGCTCCCGATCTGTCGTTCACAGACTTCGAGTTGAACCAAGGCGTCATGTTCCACAAGGGACATGGCGAGATGACTGCGAAGGACATTGAGTGGACATACAAGGCTCTACTGCCTTCGTTCACGCCTGAAGCGAGGCACGACACCTCCGGCAGCATCGACATCGCCATCGGCGACCTCGAGCCGCTCGATGACTACAACCTACGCATTACCTGGGACAGTTTCGCCGGCCATACGCTCGCGCAGATTATGACCGACATCAGCGAAGGCACAGGCATCTTCCCGCATGTCGATACCATCAAGGAAGTCAACGGTTTCGCTACCGACGAAGAAGCGCACGAGTGGATGAGGACGAACATCGTTGGCACCGGCCCGTTCGTAATGGACGGCTGGGTCGCGCAGGACGGCATGTACATGAGTGCGGTCGTCGACCACTGGGAGAAGCCTCCCTTCGTCGCGGAAGTGAGGGCAAGGGAAGTGCCTGAACCGTCCACCCGTCGCGCACAGTTGGAGAGCGGTCAAGTGCATATTTCAGAACTCGCTCTCAAGGACTGGAAGGCTATGCTGGATACCGGCAACTTTGCCCTCGCGCCTGAAGGCATTGCCAACACCCACGCATTCCCGTTTGGCGGAAATTTCTGGGAGTATTACCACGCCGCGACCGGCGATAAGTTGGAGACGGTGCGCGAGACCAATCTTGCTTGGGTAGGAGATCCGTTCGAGGACGGCGGCGACCAGTTCAACCCGGACACGCCATCTATGCAGAAGTCGCTCAAGGTTCGCAAGGCACTCAGCATGGCTATCGACCGTGAGGGACTAAACGAGTTTATATTGGGTGGACTCGGACAGCCCGCGTATCTTGCAGGACAGACGCTTAACGACCCTGTTGTCCTGGAACACGGCGACAAGTGGGTGCTCCCATACGATGTAGAGGGCGCGAAATCTCTGCTCGAGGAAGCAGGCTACGGTGACGGCTTCGAGGTTAACTTCTGGGCAGGACTCAGCAACGAGGACGTCGAGCTTGCGAACGCTATCGCGGCGGACTGGCAGCAGAACTTTGGCATCACTTTCGACATCGACCTACGCACATACAGCACCATCAGGCCGGGCCTCGTAACCCGCACCTTCCCGGTGCTGCGGATGCACCCCTGCTGCGGCGGCCCTTCGACCTGGCCGCTTGAGCAGATTTGGAGCAGCTATGGGCGCAACGGCTACAATCACGCGATTGAAGTTCCCAAAGCAGCGGAAGTGAACAAAATCAAGAACGAGACCGCAGACCAGGATGCGCTGTATCAGGCAACCGTAGATATGCGGCAGTATTTCCACGACTGGGCGCTCATGCCCGCCATCATCGAAGCGCCATCCAATGCGCTTTACAATGTGAACACCGTTGACGGCGCGACCTGGGCGCAGGGCATGCGCCCGATGCTCCAGTTCCGCAACGGCGGCATCAGCGAGATAGAGTGGATTAAACTTAAGTAAGCACCCGTCATAAAACGCTGGGCTGCGCCAAATTTAGGCGCAGCCCAGCATAGCCCGGATACTAGGCAGCACGAAGTGAATGCCCTCGAACAAGTCAAACCCACTGAAATTCCTTTTCAGCTTGAATTAGTGATGCCATGGCTGCCTTCATCGTCCGCAGATTCTTCACCTCACTGTTAGCCCTCGTCGGCGCAACGCTCATCATCTTCAGCGTCTCACGCCTGCTGGGGGATCCCCGAGTTCTCCTGCTGCCCGATGACGCCTATGGTATAACCGAAGAAACTTGGGAAGAATTGTCGCGGCAGCTCAACCTAGATAAGCCTATCCCTCTTCAATACGCCCTATGGGTGTGGGATCTACTGCGAGGCGACCTCGGTCGAGACTTGACTGACCGACACAAAATTGCCGACAAGATACCTGTCAAGATTGCGCCGACGCTGAAACTCGCCATTTCCGCTTGGATTCTGGCTACGCTTATCGGTATCCCGATTGGCGTCCTATCGGCGGTCAAACGTGGCAGCATACCGGACTTCATCGGGCGCGGTTTCGCGTTGTTTGGTCAGACGCTGCCCGTCTTCTGGATAGCGATACTGAGCATTCTCATATTCTCGGTCTGGCTGAACTGGCTGCCCGCCGGCACGATGGGCGAAGGTTTTTCGATCAAGCACTATGTTCTGCCCACCGCCACGCTTGCGTGGTTCGCAGCAGCAGGTTATGTGCGCCTGGTGCGCTCAGCCATGCTTGAAGTGCTCGACTCCGAGTTCATAAAACTCGCACGCGCGAAAGGCGTGCGATACAACTCCGTCATCTGGAAGCACGCTTTCAAGAACGCTTCCATCGCGCCATTGACATATTCCGGCGTTCTGTTCGCCGGTTTCATCACCGGCTCCATCTCGGTCGAGGTAGTATTCGCATGGCCCTGGCTTGCAAGATTCGCCGTTGAAGCCGTCTGGACGAACAACTTCACAGTTCTGG
>VXRI01000405.1 GCA_009838595.1 Chloroflexota bacterium
ATTCCACCCCGCGCGCTTGTAGTGATTTTATCTTGGCGACACACTGCGCCGGCGTGCCGATGACTGACCGATGCTCCGCCACATGGTCGAAGGTTAGGGACGGCTTGCCACGCGTCCTGCGCCACTCTTCGATGCTGCCGCTCGCCTCGCTTGCGCCGTTGAGCGTGCCGCGCCATTGCAGCAAGTCTATGACCCAGCTCAGAGACGGTTGCGCCTCTGCTCGCGCCCGCTCTTCGCTCTCCGCAAGGTAGCAGTATCGAAAGAACGGGATGTCTGCCGTCGTGATGTTATGCCCCGCCTCAGCGGACATCGCCTCGTAGCGGTGGCAAAGTTCCAGCGCGGGTTCGTTGTCCACGGTCAAGCCTATCATCGTGGGGAAGCCGTTGTTCACGGCGAACTCCAGCGTGGCAGGCGTGCGCGTGGCGGCGATGTATATGGGCGGGTGCGGGCGCTGCACCGGCGGCGGCACGAGGTTCGCCTGCTGCACGGCGTAGAACTGCCCGCCGTGCGTGTACTCGCGCGTCGTCCACATGCCGCGAATCATGTTGACGGATTCTTGGAAGCTCGCCTGCGTGTCGCTGTGATCAACGCCGTATGGGGTGAATTCGCTAGGAGACGCGCCGCGCCCGAAGCCGACATCCAGCCGCCCGTCGCTGATGAGGTCGAGCGTGGCGGTGTCTTCGGCAAGGCGAATCGGATTGTGCAGCGGTGGCACGAGCACGGCGGTGCCAAGCCGTATCCTGCTGGTGCGAGCGGCAATCGCAGCGGCAAACACCAGCGCGGACGACCCAATGCCATAGCGCGTAAAGTGATGCTCAGCAAGCCAAGCGCTATGAAACCCCAGCTCCTCGCCAAGTGCAATGTCCTCGCAAGTCTGCTCCACGACGCTGCGCGCATCCGTGTCCTCAGGCCAAGGCAAGTGTGTAATAAGAGCGAACTTCATGAAGGCTGCCTCTTTCCCTAGAAATAAATGTGTCGATCTGACGCCCTCATTATACGCTTGCGCCGCGCTGATTACGAAACTGGCTCCTTTGGCGCTGTCTCAATAGTCCCGTCCGAATATGCGGCATGGTATGGACGAAGACACAGATTTACATGACACCGCAATTATTATAACCTTTTCCCCAATGTCGGCCGGCTATGCGAATGAGACGATATCCGATAGCAGTCGGTACATGCTTCATAAATGCAATTTGTATGTAATTTATACTTGTCATTTCGAGCGAAGCGAGAAATCTTAAAGTCGGAAACAGGTTTGCCCGCGACGATTTCAGATTCCTCACTGCGTTCGGAATGACAACATTAATGATTGTGAGATCGTTTAGCGAATGTATGCTGTGTGCTGCAGCGGAAAGGGTAATAGAGATGAACTTTGGGCAGGTGTTTAGAGCCATCGCGGCTATTGTGGCGTATGCAGTCATCGACTTGGTGTGGCATTTACTTCCGTTCGTTACCGCGATGTATGAGAGTCTGCGTGATGCTAGCGGATTGGGCAACGAATGGAACTTCGGCAAGCCCATGGAGACTTGGGGCGGCATCGAATTCGTGGCGCTTCTGCTGTTTTTCATCCTGATAGGCATAGCGAACTGGCGCCTAGCCATCGAACCCGCGATGAGGGCAAACAGCCTGAGCAAGGCGATGATTAATAGCTTCATTCTGGGCTTGGGCGCGTATGCCACTTACAGCGTGCCGTCATTCGTCTCCATAGCCATGTGGCCCGTTCCACTGGTATTCATCGACATCATCATCGGCGGCTTCCTGAGCCTCGCCACATCCACGATTGTTACGGCTATTGCGCTTAAATTACGCGATCGCGGATAATTCGGGATATATACGCTGTGCCGAAAAGCCTTTCCCCTTTTGGGGGAAGTATAGGTTCATGGAAAATATAGGATGGGACGATTACTTTAGTTCGACAGATTTTGACGCCATTAAGTCAAGCCTCTTATAATTGTCGATAACAATCGATAGCCCACATATAGGTTAGACGACACTCAGGAAACTGCGAGAAAGGCAGATCTAATATGCCTGATGCGCCCATACGGAACGCGGCGAATGAAGGAACGCCGGATGACGCCACCTTGCTGGAAATGTATGGCAAGATGGTGCTGTCGCGCACGCTTGACGAGCGCATCTGGATGCTCAACCGACAGGGCAAGGCGGCTATTGTGGCATCGTCGCAAGGACACGAAGCGGCGCAAATCGGCAGCGTGTACGCTCTGCGGCGCGGCACGGACCAATTCTACATATACTACCGCGACCTCGCCGTGATGCTGTCGCTCGGCATGACTCCGTGCGAGATAATGCTCGGCTTCACGGCGAAGACAGGCGAGCCGTTGAGCGGCGCGCGGCAGTTTCCCACGCACGGCGCGTATCCGGAAATCGGGCTAATCAACCTGTCGAATGTCATCGCCACGCAGTTACCGCAGGCGGTCGGCGCTGCGCTCGCCAATCGAATGAAAGGCTCGAACGCGATTGTTATCGCGTACTTCGGCGACGGCGCGTCCAGCTTCGGCGATACGCATGAGGCAATGAACTTCGCGGCGGTGCACCGCCTGCCAGTTGTGTTCATGTGCGAGAATAACAAGTATGCGACATCCGTGCCGCAGCGCTGGCAGATGGCGGTGGATAGCGTGGCGAGCCGCGCGGAAGGCTACGGCATGCCGGGCATCACGATAGACGGCTGCGATGTGATTGCGGTGTATGAGGCGGTGTCCGAGGCGGCGGCGCGCGCGAGAATTGGAGACGGCCCCACGCTCATCGAAGCGCAGGTCGAACGCTACTTGCCGCACACCAGCGACGACGATGACACGCGCTATCGCCCCCGCGCCGAGATTGAAGAGGCAAGGCTGCGCGACCCGCTCAAGCTATTCTCCGACCGCCTGACATCGCTGGGCGTCTTGGAC
>VXRI01000022.1 GCA_009838595.1 Chloroflexota bacterium
GCCGGTAACGGGGGGGACATCGAGAGGGGAGGGGAGGTATTCGCAGATGGCGTCAATCAGCGGTTGAACGCCCTTCGTTCGTAGCGCGGTACCGCAGAACACGGGGACGATACTGTATCCGATTGTCGCCTTGCGCAGTGCATCCTTGATTTCCTGATTGGTAATCTCTTCTTCTTCAATATACTTGAAAAGAAGTTCGTCATCGGTCTCAGCAATCTTCTCGATCATCAAGCCGCGATAGGTAAGGTATTCTTCGATGAACTCTTCGGGAACGGGACCCTCTTTGGGTATCTCAACGCCTTCTTCAGCCCAAGTCCAAGACTTCCCTTCGATTAGGTCTATGACGCCGAGGAAATCGTCCTCTTCCCCGATGGGAATCTGCACGGCGACAGGGTTCGCCTGCAGCCTTTGGTTTTTGGAATCAATTGGGCGTTTCAAAGCCGCGCCCAGGCTATCCAGCTTGTTCACGAAGCAGATACGCGGCACTTCGTACTTGTCCGCCTGCCGCCAGACCGTCTCCGATTGCGGCTGAACCCCCGCGACGGCATCGAACACGACTACGCCGCCATCGAGGATACGCAGGCTGCGCTCCACCTCTGCGGTGAAGTCCACATGTCCGGGCGTATCGATGATGTTGATATCGTAGTCGCCCCACTGAGCGGTCGTCGCGGCGGATGTTATCGTTATGCCACGCTCGCGCTCTTGCGCCATCCAGTCCATCGCGGTCGTGCCGTCATCCACACCGCCAATCTTGCGAATGCGTCCTGTGAAATACAGCACGCGTTCCGTAACCGTCGTCTTGCCGGCGTCGATGTGGGCTATGAACCCAATGTTTCTGGTCTTTTCCAGACTCTGCAAATTTGCAGGCATCTCTTCTCGCTTCTCGCGATTCACCTTTGTGGGAGAAATCGGAATTACCATCTATAGTGGGCAAAGGCTCGGTTCGCCTCCGCCATTCTGTGGGCTTCTTCCCTGCGCCGCACTGCGGGACCCTGATTGCGCGCTGCTTCGAGCAACTGGCCGGCTAGGCTTTCGTGCATCGGCCTGCTGCCGCGCGCGCGCGCCGCCGTAATAATCCAGCGCATGGCAAGTGCCATGCGCCGTGAAGGTCGAACTTCTGTCGGGACTTGGTAGGTCGCGCCACCAACTCGGCGCGACTTTACTTCCAGCATCGGCATCGTGTTGCGAAGCGCCTGCTCGAATACTTCCAGACCGGGTCGGTTGGCTTCCTGTTCCACCAGGTCCAGCGCGTTGTACACAATGCGCTGCGCGGTAGTCTTCTTGCCGCTCCACATAACCCGGTTGATGAACTGGCTCAACTCCACGCTGCCATGCTTGATGTCAGGCGGTGGTGTGCGTACTTCTGCCCTTCTGCGACGCGCCATATCTGAAATCCTTCTTGTCTCGACCTTTGTCAGCCATCATCGTTGCGAAAATGTGAGAGCCGCCGCCTCGCGCTTGTCGCTTTGGCAGCGCAGCCCTTCATACCGCAGCGAAAATCTAGTTTTTCTTGCTACCGTACTTGCTGCGACCGCGCTTGCGTCCGTCAACGCCGGATGTGTCCAGCGCGCCACGAACGATGTGATAGCGCACGCCGGGCAAGTCCTTGACGCGACCGCCACGAATCAGCACGACCGAGTGCTCCTGCAGGTTGTGTCCCTCGCCCGGAATGTAAGCAGTAACTTCCATACCGTTTGTCAGGCGCACCCTAGCAACCTTGCGCAGCGCGGAGTTCGGCTTCTTCGGGGTCTGTGTACGCACTTGGGTGCATACGCCGCGCTTCTGCGGCGAGCCTGAATCTCGCTTGCCTCTGTTCCTCAGCGAGTTGAACGAAAAACGCAGCGCGGGAGCCTTGTCCTTCTTTCGCTTTGCCTTTCGTCCCTTCCTGACCAACTGGTTCACAGTAGGCATACTTCTACCCCGTTCACTCAAGATTGTGTGGAATTGCTCAACGCAAAATCAGCACGAACAAAAAGGTCGTACAAACGGGTATTTTACATTCAGACACGAAAACATGTCAACATTTGTTTAGCCCTCACGCGTACCCAGTTTTGTACAAGGCATAGAAAAGGGTCGGACATTCAGCGAAGATAAGAGTTGAAACACACCCTTGCTGAGGAGTCCGACCAATGAGATGGTACAACACAATCAACCTGTTTCTCCAGCGCGCCCTTCCCACACTCGGGGCTACAAGAAGGACTAATCTTGCGCTGCTGACCACAGCGGCGCTGTCGCGCAGACAACTGTCTCCGGCTTGTCTCGCAAGAGCCATAGCCTGCTCCACGCTTACCGCAAGCGCCTCTCACCGCCACAACAAGAAGCGACTGTTCCGCTTCCTTTCCAACGACCGAGTGGACACTCTTTCGGTGCAGACGCGCTTGATGCCCCACATCGTATCGTTAGCGCGCATCAATGGACTGACGCCGATAATGATAGACTGGTCTGATTTGGGCAGAGGCTTCAACGGGCTGTTCGCAGCGGTATGTTTCAGAAGAAGAGGGCTGCCACTGCTGAGTTGGGCGTCGCGTCTTGATGAACTGAATCCATCACAGAACAGGCTGGAGGAGATGTTCATTCGCAGGCTGGTCGCCCACCTGCCATCAACAATACGCCCTTTGATACTGGCTGACAGAGGTTTCGGACGGGCGAGTCTGCTGCTGTTCTTGCAAAGGTTGCCCGCGCTCACAGGATACCCTGTGGACTATGCAGTGAGGCTCAGAGGCGATGTGATAGTACACGCCGGAGACTTTCGGGGCAGACTGCGCGACTACCCTTTGCGAAAGAACCGCATCGTGTTCATAAGGAACGCCGGGTATCGGCGGGACGGCGTTGTAGTAACCATTGGTGCTAGTTGGAATCAGAGGGTGAATTGAGCAATAGAAAGTCT
>VXRI01000331.1 GCA_009838595.1 Chloroflexota bacterium
TCGTACTATCGCGGCGACATAACGCAGTTGCCGCAGATTATCGAAGCCTGCAACTCGTACGCCGTAAGCCGCATCATCCACATGGCGGCTTTGCTGCCACCCGATACCGAAGACCGCCCGCACTTCGGCATGCAGGTGAACATTGGCGGCACGAATAACATCTTCGAGGCGGCGCGCTGGTGCGGCATCGAACGCGTGGTCTATGCCAGCTCCATCGCGGTCTATGGCGTGCAAGACACCTTCGGCGAGCGCCCCGTCAACGAAGACGACCTGTCCGCGCCCGCGAATGTGTACGGCATGACGAAGGCAGCCAACGATTTCGCCGCCACGCGCTACCGCGACCTGTACGGGCTGGACTTGCGCGGCATCCGCATCTGCACAGTGTTCGGGCATGGGCGTGTAACCGGCATGACCGGCATGATAGGCGGTCTGATGGTCTCGCTGCCCGCAGTCGGCGAGCCTATCGACCTGCCCTTCCACCGCGACGAACTATCGCCGATGATACACGCCGAAGACGCGGCGCAGATTTTTGTTCGCGCCGCGCTCGCCGAGCGGCTCAATCATCCCGTCTATATCAGCGGCGGCCACTTGTGCAGCGTCGGCGACATGGCGGACATCGTGCGCGGCATCGTTCCGGACGCGCGAATCACCACCGGCGAGCGCCGCGTGCCGCACATCTACCTCGTGAACAACAGCCGCATGCTCGCCGACATCGGCTACGAAATCGCGCCGTTAGACGCCCGCATCCGAGACCACATCAACGACGCCCGCCGTGAAGCCGGCATCGCGCCCGTATGATGTCCGTGTCTTCAATGCCTCATAGCAAACCCGCGCTGCTAATCTCCATCCCTGAAGGCGTCATCGACCTTGGATGGGGACACCCGTCGCCGCGATTGCACCCGACCGAAGACCTGCGCCGCGCCGCCGAAATCGCGCTCGCGGACGGCTCTCCGATACCGCTGCAATACGGCGCGACGCAAGGCTATGGACCGTTGTTGCACTTGCTGGCAGAGTTTCTGTCCGCACAGCCCGCGTATCCCGGCGGCGTGTCGCCGGATGAACTGTTCCTCACTGCTGGCGCATCACAGGCGATAGACCACGCCACCACGTTATTCACGCAGGCCGGCGATACCGTGTTCGTAGAAGAACCGACATACTACTTGATTCAGAACATCTTCGAGGATCATGGGCTTAATGTCGTCGGAGTTCCTACGGACGCCGACGGGCTGCTGCCGAACGCGCTCGAATCTATGCTGCAATCGCCGGATACGCCGCACCCCAAAATGCTGTACATCATTCCGACCTACCAGAACCCGAGCGGTAGCGTGCTGCCTCCGGGGCGGCGCAGGCGGATTGTCGAATTGGCGCAGCGATACGGATTCCTCACGCTTGCGGACGAGGTGTATCATCTGCTGTACTACGGCGAGCCGCCACCACCGCCAATCGCGTCCTTTGACGACTCGGAGAGCGGTTGTGTCATATCGCTTGGGTCATTCTCAAAGATACTGGGGCCCGGGCTGCGTACAGGCTGGATTCAAGCGCGTCCGCAAATAATTCAACGCTTCGCCAATGCAGGGCTGACCGTCAGCGGCGGCGGGCTGAGCCACTTCACATCCACGCTCGTTCACGCTGTCATAGAGCAAGGCATGCTAGGCGACAACATCGCCGTATTGCGGCGTGCATACGGTGAGCGCGTGAAAGCGATGAGCGCTGCGCTGCGCGATAGCATGGGCGACGCCGTCGAATTCACCGAGCCCGGCGGCGGCTACTTCTTCTGGCTCACATTGACAGACGGCACGAACACGGACGAACTGCTGCCGATAGCGCAAGAATGCGGCGTCAATTACCGGCCCGGCACAGCATTTTCCGCATCCGGAGCTTTCGCCAACGCCATCCGGCTCGCTTTCGCCCTCTACGAACCTGACACGCTCGCGGAAGGCGTTCGCCGCATCGCCAAAGCGCACAGCGCGATGCGCGCGTAGGGTGGTGATGGGAACAGGCGCAGTAATTGTCCGCAGTGGCGCTTCTGTAGTGACGGCTCTGTAGTGATAGTAAGGGACTGCAGCCGTTATTTCGATAGCAACCCCTGCGCGATTTTGCGCGTCACCACTCGCCGAATGTAGTCCGGGGCGTCCACGAGCGAGCTCATGCCGCCGCCCGCATCCGAGAGCACATCAACGACACCCGCCGTGAAGCCGACCTGATTTGAATTAGGGTGTAGGCGTCGCGGTAGGTTCGGGCGTAACCGTAGGTTCAAGAATAACTGTAGGTTCAGGCGTAGCCGTAGGTTGCGCTGCCGGTTCTGGCATAGGAGTGGCAGTAGGTTCAGGCGATGTGGCAAGGCACTCCGGATCGTTCGTAGCTTTGACACCGTCGCCGGGGATGCCCTCCGCTATCCGCAGCATCAGCAGGTCGCCGTCCTGCCACGGCTGCACGCACACGCCCCATGCGAGCGTTGCCGCATCGTCATCGTCCACCGTTTCCACCGCGTCATCGAAGTCCAGCCGCAGCGAGACTGAGCCATCGAGCGCGATGAAGTCGATACGATGGTCGAGCAGGTCTGTGGCGGGCGAGAGTTCCATCTCCAGCTGCCCTTCCTGCCACACGATGCGCTCCATCACGGTCTCGCCCTCTTCGGACTCGAACCATTCCGGTTGCAGAACGCCGCTCTCGCCGTCCACGCCCACAGCGCCGTCAATATCCACGAGGTCGAAGAATGCCTCGTGCAGGACATCCTCGGCTGACTCGAAATTGTACCTATCGATTAAGGGTGGTGGGACATAATCACACGGCATCCATTCCGCAGCTTGGTAATGCGAGTGAACTTCATAACTTCCGGCGGGAACTGGACGCGTCGTTGTAACCTGATTGTCGCCGTAATCGAAT
>VXRI01000139.1 GCA_009838595.1 Chloroflexota bacterium
TCCTTGCGGGCTTCGTCATACTTGGGGCCGACCGGACGCCTGGCGTGCTGCACGTTGGCGATGTAGGAATCAAGTCCCGTGCGGCGGCGGCGGATTCCCCGAATGGAGCCTACGAATCTGTCAATCATGTGCAACCTCCTTGCTTTCAAGGTTTGCGAAAATACCGTTTCGTTCTGCAACGTTTGGCAGTTCACTTGCGGTATGTATCCATCATAGGCAACCCATAACATTACTTGAAGGTATATTGCTGAATATGTTATATTTGCTATGGTAATGGCATCATGATTTTGCATTTTCAGAGGTCTATCAACAAATGGAAATTCGGGAACTGAGGAGCTTCAGCACGGCGGCGCGCCTGCGGAGTATTTCACGGGCGGCACGGGAACTTGGATTGGGACAGCCTACGGTTACGACGCACATTAAAAAATTGGAAGAAGAGCTAAATATGACGCTGTTCGACCGGGTGAAGCGTCCCATACAGCTCACGCTCGCCGGGCAGCGATTGGCGGACATCGTTACGCCACTGGTTGAAGGCATCGACGCGCTGCCGACAATGACCGCGCTCGCCGAAGAGGAAGGCCCGGTGCACATCGCGTCCACGCCGGACATCATTCCGCATACGCTGCTGCGCGTGGTGCGCGTGTTCCTAAACCGCTACCCGCGTGTGCACTTGCGGATACGCTCCGGCACACGCAACGAGGTATTGCAAATGGTGGAGAGCGGCGATGTTGACCTAGGCGTAGTGCAGCACGCGGAGAAGAGCGAGTCGCTGGAGTTTCAGGGGCTGTTCTTGTACGAGCGCGTGCTGATAACACCGCTGGACCATCCGCTAATGCGCGAGCCGCTGCAGTCGCTGGAGCAGATAGCGGGATCGCCGCTCATCCTGATGGGACGCGGCACGCACACGCGGCAGATTTTGGAGGAAGAGTTCAAGCGGCGCGGCGTGGACTACGACATAATAGTCGAGCTGGACAGTATGGATATGATCAAGCGGTATGTCGAGCTGGGCATGGGCATATCGGTGGGACCCCGTCTGTCGATAGAGCCGGACGACTCGCAGCGCGTAGGCGTCATAAGCCTAGCAAACTTCCTGCCCGTCGATCAGGCGGGCATCGTAACGCTAAAGGGCAAAACAGTCTCCACGCCTACCCGCAACTTCATTGCCGTAATGCAGGATGTGCTGTCACCGGCAAGTTCACGGCGGTGATGATAAGACAAGCGTCGCCGCTAGTTGATGGCATTGGGCGCGTCTTTGATGCCCACTAGCTCCGCCGTTACAACTATGCGGTGGTCGTAAACTAGTCGGGGGACGCAGGCTACTAGCGTTAGCTGCGCTACATCTGCGCCATAGAACTTGAGCTCGTCCTGGTGCATCACTTCGGTGCGCGTGGTCTTGTATAGGAATATGCTGCCGTCTTCGCTCTCCAACTCCACGAACACATCATCGCCGTCTCGCAGCAGGTCGGGTATCTCCGGCAGACGTTGGAACACGTTGCCTTCGCCCCTAATCGGGCTTTCCAAATGCCCGAAATACCACGCATTACCCCGTTCCCCCGGATTCGGCGACTGCGGTATGTGACCGACCAGATTCTTCGGCGTCTCGTACGCTCTGCTGTCGCCGAAGTTCAATATGGACAGTTCCTTCGTCTCCGAATCGACATCTATCAGCGGAATGGCGATGCGTGTGGTTGCGCTACCCGAACCCCGAAGCAGAGCGTCATTCACCGCCGACACCGCTCGGAATCCGTCCGGCAATCCGCTGCCTTGACCGTCCGGGTTGTACACATACGGCTCGCCGCCTGCCCAAAGCGGCTGCGCCCAGAACTTGGGGTGAATGTGCGACGCAGGATAGAGCGCAGTGTAGCTCGACGGCGGCAAAGCGGATTCTTCCTGATTGGCGGGACTCGCAGGGCTGGTCTGACCAGTTGGGTTTGCGGGCTGCGCAGGGCTGACGACGCCTGCCTGCGAACCCGCGTTGACAGACAGGTTTACGGCGGCGCTACCCGATGATGTTGTCGCCGATGCGCTAGTAGTTGCGCCTTGCGCCGGAGCGACGGCAGGATTACTGATCAACTGTGCGGACGACATGGTAGAAGGCGGTGCAAGCAACGCACCGGTCGGAGCAGACGGATTGGCGATAGTGGACTGCGCTACCACATCATAGTTAAGGTCGTCGAGCTGCGAGCGAGCGTTTGCTGCATAGGCGAAGTAGCCGCTGACGATGGTCAACAGCAGTACGCCCACCACTACCATCGCAACGCCGAGCGTCAAATTGCGACGGCGAACGGGACGCCGCGTATTGTCGCTGTGCTGCTGATTGGTTCTCATGCGCTAGTCGCTGCCGGTTCGAAAATAAACACCGATGGACATGGGTGGGCTGTGCGATATGCGCACAAGTCCGCCGCATCTAATGCAAGAGCGTAGATGAGGGACGAAGGGAGAGCCTGTGAAGGCTTATCGCATGCGTGGGATATGCGCTGCGCCGTTGGCGATGGGCTCGTTCAGGTACACATCGCCGTTGCGGATTTTGATGTTGAACCCGCAATCGGGATTACTACACACCCAAGCCTTGTAGTGGATCGGAGCTCCCTGACTTCCGAAGTCGGATAATGGAAGCAAACTGCCCTCTGGGCATGCTCTGCATTCCGGCCAAGTCTGTTGCACGGCACCCTCCTCATTCTTCCTGCACGACTTGATTACCGATAATATGTTCAGGAAACATATCTCAATTGTATCATTATAATGTTGCGTTAAACAAGTATGTCCTACGCGCGAAAGTACCAGGTTCTGTGTAAGTAAAGCAAGCCCCAGTCTTGGGCATAATTGAGACAAACATCCTTCCCTTCCTGTCCATCGACGCTAATCTCCCGCCCTATAGATTAAGTC